>DAONOU010000203.1:0-4961 GCA_035409265.1 Arachnia sp.
CCTTCGCCTTCACGAAATGGCTGACCTCGGCCGAGCAGGCGGCGGAATGGAGCATCAAGACCGGCTACATCGCGCCGCGCGACGACGCCTGGGCCACGAAGGGGATGAAGGACTACGTCGCCTCGTTCCCGGGCGCGGCCGTGCCGCGCGAGCAGATCCCCTTCATGGTGCCGGAGCTTTCGACCCATGAGAACCAGCGCGTCGCGCGCGTGATCGACGACGGCATCGAGGCGGCACCCGCGGTGACCGTCACATCTGTGGTCATCGTAAGCCTCCTTCTGTCCTTGCGAACCACGCTATCGTCCGCCTCCGACAGACGGCTGCCCGCACTCGCCGTCGGCGATCCACCGCCTGACCGACGAGGCATGGCAGCTCCGTCCGCCTCCGCAGGGAGCAACCACAGCGATCGTCGCGTCAACGTCCCAGCAGCAGTCCTTCGGGGCCCTTCGCAATGCGGCCCCAGGCGAGTCCTACGGCGACGGCGCGATCCAGCACCTGCACCGCCTTGGGTGTCCGGCGCTTCAAGCCAAATACCCGTAGCGTCTCGGTATGCAGCTCCTCCTCGGCCATGCCGTGGGCGTTGATGCACAAGTCGCGCATCGCGTTGGCGACCTCGACCTCGGAGATCTGGTCGATGGTGCGCTGCCCCAACGAGTCGGCGCGGTACAGCAGCCAGTCGCGCGGATCGACCTCCGGCGCCCAGTAGAACCCGGTGGCGTCCGCGCTTCCGGGAACCGCTCGGAGGATCGCCGCCGAACGCGACGCTACGACGCGCGTGAGGCCGAACGCGCCTGCGGTGAGCTTTGCCAGCCGATCGGCGTGGATCGGCCCCTCCTGTCGGATGCCGGCCAGGAGGACCTCCCGCACGCGCTGGGTCGCCTGGACGGACGCCCCCGAGCGCACCTCGAGCGCGTCCAGCACATCGATGGGACCCGCGCACCCAGGCTCCCACGCCACAAAGGCGCGTGAGTTCGATGGCAGGGCCTCCGCCGCGGCCGGCGACGACACCGGTGCCGCCCGCAACGCCCCGATCTCGACGGCGTCCATCGCGTCGCGACTGTCCGCCTGCGACTCGTCCGCGAACGAGTCGGGCTCCTCAACCGCCCAGCGTCGTGCAGGAGGTGCCGCCGGGCTCTCCTCCTCGGTCTCCTCGGGCTCGAGCGCCACCACCTGCTGGTCCGCCGTCGTCATCGTCGCCGTCTCAACCGCCTGTTCCAGCCTGTCCAGGACGGCCTCGCGCTCGCTCAGCCACTCGGGCAGCCACACGCGCTCGACCGCGGGCCACCGCATGGCCTTGCGAAGCACATCGCTAGGCATGCCGTCGCGGTCGCCCACCGTGCGTCGTCTTGCCCACACAGGGCCGTCGAGCAGCACAGCGACGAGCGGCTGCTCTGGGTCAGATGGCTTGGCCAGCTGCAGGTCGACCCGGAAGTCGGAGAGCCCGATGTCGGTCGTTACCGCCAGCCCGCGAGCACTGATGGCTGCAGCCATCTCCTCGCGGTGCCGGTCAATGCTGACGGTGCGCGTGATCGCCCGCTCAAGGGTGCCGGTGCCGGAGGCCGCGACGTCGAGATACCCGCGCAGGTGCTTGATGCCCACCGACGAGGTCTCCTCGGCGCGCAACTGCGCCGGGTCGAACGACGAGAACACGATGACCTGCCGCCGCGCCCGGGTGATGGCGACGTTGAGCCTTCGCTCTCCCCCGGCTCGGTTCAGCGGGCCGAAGTTCAGCGGCAGGATGCCGCGCTCGTTGACGCTGAACGCCGTCGAGAACAGCACGACGTCGCGTTCATCGCCCTGGACGTTCTCGAGATTCTTCACGAACAGGCCGTTGCCGCTTCTCGACTCGAGCGCCTCGACGATGCGTTCGTCGCCCGTGTCGCGGATGAGCGCCTCGATGTAGGCGCGCTGCTGCTGGTTGAAGGTGACCACGCCGATCGACGGCACGGTGCCCTCAGGTGCGTGCGCGAACCTTCGTTGAATCTCCTCGACGACGGCCTTGGCCTCGACCGGATTCGTGCGCTTGAGCTTCCCGCCGCTGTTGCGTAGGAACTCGCCGTCCACTCGAACCAGGCTGATCCCGTGCCCGGTGATAGAGCTGTCGCTCCGCCCCACGGTCGGGGACGGAAACGAGGAGAGCTTCCCGTCGTAGTAGTGCGCGTTGCTGAAGGCGATCAGCGCCTCGTCCTGCGAACGATAGTGCCAGGTGAGCCACTCGCGGCGGACACGTGCTTGGACGCACTCGGACAGGATCGATTCCTCGTCCTCCACGACGCCCTCGAACCCGTCCTCGTCCTCCTCACCGTCGAGGTTGACGCTCACCTCGGCGAACGACGTGGGCGGCATCTGCTTGCTGTCGCCCACCACGATCACCGATCGACCCCGCCCGATGGCACCGACGGCGTCCGCGACGCGGATCTGGGATGCCTCATCGAAAACGACGATGTCGAACGTGTGCGACCCGATCGGAAGAAACCGGGCGACGGAGTCGGGGCTGACGAGCACGCAGGGCATGATCTCGGTGATCAGGGAGCCGAACTGGGACATCAGTTCGCGGACGCTCAGGCCTCCCCGCTGCCGGTTCAGCTCCCGCTTGAGACGGCCGACCTGCCCGGCGGTACTCTCGCCTGAGAACGTGCGGCGCTCGATCGCCTGCATGGCAAGGGTGCCCCGCAGCATGGTGCGGATGTCGGCGCTCGATTCTACGAACCGCTGAACGGCTCGCTGGTGCGACACCGCGTCAAAGGCTTCGAGTCCTTGAGAGCGGCTGCGCTCGGAGAGCGAGGCCGTCGTCAGGCCTCGTTCCAGGGCTACGGAGGCCGCGTCGCTGGCGAGGGCTCCGAAGAGAAGCTGGCGATGACCCTCGTCCATCCCGTGTCGCTTGAGCGGAGCCAGATGCCGACGCAGCTCCACCCACCGGACGAGGGAACTGAGCCGCGGATCTAGCGGATCGCGCCGCGCGGATGTCGCTCGCCAGCGCGGCAGGAACCCATCCGCCCCGGACCACTGTTCCAGTTCGGGTGCGCTCGCCCCAACCAAGCTGGGCAGTGAAACCCGACCAGGTTCGCGACCGCGCATCCGCTCCCGACCGTGGCCGTGCGCGACCCCGACTTCTCCGAGACCCGGATGTGGCGCGGCCCCGTCTGGGTCAACACCAACTGGCTCGTCGCGCAGGGGCTTCGCCGCCAAGGGCTGATCGACAAGGCCGAACGCCTTGAGCGCGCGACCCTCGAACTGGTCGCGGCGCAAGGACCCAACGAGTACTTCCGCCCCGACACCGGGGTCAAGCCCCCGAGGGCCACGACGGTGTTCGGATGGTCCGCCGCGCTGACCGTCGATCTGGCGGTGGCCCACTCCTGAGCCCTGGTTTAGGGTGGTCGCCGTGACCTTCCTCGGCCAGCCCCACCACGACCCCTCCGAGCTCTACGTCTCGGACCCCCACCCCCACCGGGGCGACACCGTCGAACTGCGCGTGCGCGTGCCCGCCGGCCAGGTGGCAGCGGTGCACCTGCGGCACATGCACGACGGCGAGGCGGCGTTCGTCGCAGCCGCGCCCACCGACGGGCCCGGGCCCGACGAGTGGTGGGCCGCGCGGGTGCTGGTGGACAACCTGACCCTCCAGTACCGCTGGTTCCTTGTCATGGCCGACGGCGGCACCGCTTGGCTGAACGGCTCCGGCGTCCACCGTCGAGACGTCACCGACGCGGCCGACTTCCGCCTCATCACCACCGCCGCGCCCGCCTGGGTGGCCGACGCCGTCGTCTACCAGGTCTTCCCCGACCGGTTCGCGCGCAGCGCCCGCGCCGACGAGCGGCCGACTCCCGAGTGGGCACATGGCGCCCGCTGGGACGAGCCGCTGCGCACCTACGACCAGCAGCAACACCGCCAGATCTACGGCGGCGACCTCGACGGCATCATCGAGCGCCTCGACCACATCGCCTCGCTGGGCGCGACCGTGCTCTACCTCACACCCGCGTTCCCGGCCGACACCAACCACCGCTACAACGCCAGCACGTTCGACCGGATCGACGACCTGCTGGGCGGCGACGACGCCATGCGCCGGCTCATCGACGCCTGCCACGCCCGCGGCATCCGGGTGATGGGCGACTTCACCGCCAACCACACCGGCGCGACGCACGAGTGGTTCCTCGCCGCGCAGAACGATGGGAACGCCCCCGAGCGCGACTTCTACTACTGGACCGACGAGTACCCCGGCTACGCCTGCTGGCTCGGGTTCAAGTCGCTGCCCAAGCTCAACCACGCCTCGCCCGGGCTCACCGAGCGCCTCTACGGCGAGGATGGCGTAATCCGACGCTGGCTACGGTTCGGGCTCGACGGGTGGCGCATCGACGTGGCCAACATGACCGGCCGCCTGGGCGGGATCGACCTCAACCGCGAGGTCGCCGCGCGGACCCGCGCCGCCGTCGACGCCGAGGGCGACCGCTGGCTGGTGGCCGAGCACTTCTACGACCTCCACCACGACGTCGACGGCAGCACCTGGCACGGCGCCATGAACTACGCAGCGTTCTCCCGGCCCGTGTGGGGCTGGCTCGAGCGGCCTTCGACCAATGCCGAGGACGCCCACTTCTCGGTGACGCGGCTGCTGCCGTCGATCGACGGACCGGCGATGATCGAGACGATGGCGGAGTTCATGGCGCAGGTCCCCTGGGCCGTGACGACGGCGTCCTTCAACATCGTGGGCAGCCACGACACGGGTCGGATCCGCTGGCGGGTGGGCGACGAGGGTCGCGCCATCGCCGCGCTGGGCCTGGCCCACACGCTGCCCGGCGTGCCGATGGTCTACTACGGCGACGAGATCGGTCTGGTCGGTGAGACCGGCGAGTACGGGCGCCGCCCCTTCCCGTGGCAGGCCGAGGAGACGTGGGCGACCGGCACCCTCCAGGCAGTGCGCGAGCTGGGCGCGCTGCGGCGCGACTCGCACGCCCTCCGCCACGGCGGTC
>DAONOU010000204.1:0-4953 GCA_035409265.1 Arachnia sp.
GAGTCGTACTCGGCGCCCTCGCGGCCCCCCCACATGACGAAGGTGGAAGCGCCGCACTCGGCGGCGACATCGACGGCGTTCAGCACCTTGCGCAGGCCGAAGCGGCGCACCGAGCGGTCGTTGGCGGTCAGGCCGCCGTCCTTGAAGGTGGGATGCGAGAACGTGTTGGTGGTGACCATCTCGATGGTCAGGCCGGCCTTGGCCGCGGCGTCGCGCAGCTGGGCGAGGCGGGCCTTGCGGACGTCCTCGGTCGCGTCGAACGCGTAGACGTCGTTGTCGTGGAAGGTGATGCCCCAAGCGCCGAGCTCGGCGAGCTTGTCGGAGTACTCCCAGGGGTCGAGGGCCGGGCGCGAGGGCCCGCCGAACGGGTCGGTGCCCGTCCAGCCGACCGTCCACAGGCCGAAGGAGAACTTGTCTTCAGGGGTTGGCGTGCGCATCAGCAAAGCCTCTTCTCGATCGAGTCGCGCGGACACCCGCATCCGCTTTTGTTGTTATTCACAACATATTTGACGAGATGCGCGCTGTCAACTCCGACATCGGGCATGATGGGGACATGGTTGACAGTGACGACGAGGTGCAGGCCAGTGGTTCCGATCCGGAGGCTCGAGCCTCCCGGCCCGGCACGACCAGCGCGACCTCGGGCCTGACGCAATCGTCGGTGCGGTCGTCGAACCTCGCCCTCGTCCTCGGTCAGGTCCTGCACCAGAGCGCGCCGCCGTCGCGGGCCGACATCGCGGCGCAGCTGGGCATGACCCGCTCGACCGTCTCCCGCCTGATCGACGACCTCATCGCGGGCGACGTCGTCGAGGAGGGGGCCGCGGTCGGCAGCGGGCGCGGCCGCCCCGCCGTGCCGCTCACCGTCCGCCGCGGGGCCGTCCACGCGCTGGGCCTCGAGGTCAACGTCGAGCGCCTCGTGGCCACCGTCGTCGACCTCTCCGGGGAACTGCTCTCTGTCGCCCGCCGCGAGGTCGACGTCACGGCGCTCGCCCCACAGGACGCGATGAGGCAACTCGCCGACCTCGCCGGGGAGGCGCTGGCCACGGTGCCGCCCGGGGGTCGGCTCGCGGGGGCCGCGCTCGCCCTCCCGGGACTGGTGGACCGCCTCGGCCGGACCGTGCTGCGCGCACCGAACCTCGCCCAGTGGGAGGGCCTGGACATCGTCGACCTCTGGGCCCTTTCGGTCGACGACGCGCCGGTCGGGCTGCGCGCGGCCAACGACATCGACTGTTCCGCCCTGACGGTGCTGCGGGAGCAACCGGGGTCGTCGTTCATCTACGTGACCGGCGAGGTGGGCATCGGCTCGGCGATCTCGCTGGACGGGCGGCTGCTGACCGGCAGGCACGGCTGGGCGAGCGAGCTCGGCCACCTCTGCGTCGATCCCCGCGGCGAGCACTGTGGGTGCGGCGCCGTCGGCTGCCTGGAAACGATCGCGGGCGCGCACGCGTTGCTGCGCGAGGCCGGCCAACCCGACATCGACGCCCTCGTCGCGGCGCTGACCGACGGTGATGCCCGCGCCCTCGCGGCGGCCGAGCGCGTCGCAGAGGCGCTCGGGCTGGCGCTCGGCGGCGCCCTCAACCTGCTCGACGTGACGACGGTCAACCTGGGCGGCCACCTTGGCCTCCTGGAGCCGTGGCTGCGGGAGCCGCTGAGCCAGGCGCTCGCCGACCGCGTCCTCTGGGCCGGCTACTCCGACATCGAGATCGCCGTCATCAGCCAGGCGCCGCTGCGCGCGGCCCTCGGCGCGGGCCTCTCCGCGCTCACGGTCGTCGAGCAGGACCCCGCGGCCTGGATCGGCCCGCTGCTCGAGCGCTGATCAGCTCCACGGACGCACGGCGCGATAGGCCGCCACGACCTCCGGGTGCGCCTCGGAGGGAGGCAGTTCACGGACGACCAGCTCCCACACGGGCGGGTCGGCGGTGCCGGCCGCCGCCCAGGCCGCTTGGCGCGCGGCGCCGAGAGCGACATACTCCCCCGGGGCCGGCATGGCGACGGGGACGGGGAACAGGGCGGCGGCGACGGCCTGGACCGCCGGGGACGCCGCCGCGCCGCCGGTGAGCAGCACGCGGGAGGCGGTCGACGGCGCGTCCTCCAGGCAGCCCAGCGCGTCGACGAGTGAGCACACGACGCCCTCGACCGCGGCGCGCGCGAGGTTCTCCCTCGTCAACGAGCTGAGCGTCATGCCGTGCAGCGACCCGGTCGCGTCGGGCAGGTTGGGCGTGCGCTCTCCCTCGAGGAACGGGACATGCACGAGGCCGCCGGCGCCCGGCTCCGCCGCGAGCGCCAACGCGCTCAGCTCCTCGTGTCCCACGCCCAGCAGCCGCGCGGTGGCGTCCAGCACCCGCGCCCCGTTCAGGGTGCAGGCCAGGGGAAGGTAGCGGCCGGTCGCGTCGGCGAACCCGGAGACGAGGCCGGACGCGTCGCGCGACGGCGTGTCAGACACCCCGCAGACGACGCCCGAGGTGCCGATCGAGACGACGACATCTCCCGCCGTCAGCCCCATTCCGAGCGCCGACCCCGCGTTGTCGCCCATCCCGGCGCCGACGGCGACCTCGCGGCCGCCGAGCCGGCCGGTGCCGACCCGTTCGCCCGGCGCGGCGACCCGCGGCAGCACGATGCGGGCGGCGGCCTCGTCGTCGATCCGCAGCGCGGCGGCGAGGATGTCGCGACGGTACTCGTTGGTCACCGGGTCGAAGTAGCCCGTGCCCGAGGCGTCGGACCGGTCGGTGACCAGGTCCTCGAGCCGGCCGGTGCCGAGGATCTTCCACGTGAGCCAGTCGTGCGGCAGCGCGACGGCGGCGACGCGGGCCGCGTTCTCCGGCTCGTCGTCGGCCAGCCAGCGCAGCTTCGTCACCGTGTAGGACGCCACGGGAACCGAGCCGACGGCGTCGGCCCACCAGCGCGCGCCCGCGGCCCGGTTGCCCTCGCCGAACTCCGCGACGAGTTCCTCGGCGGCCGCGGCGGAGCGCGTGTCGTTCCAGAGCAGCGCGTCGCGGACGACCTCGCCGTCGGCGTCCAGGCACACCATGCCGTGCTGCTGGCCCGCGACGGCGACCGCGTCGACCTCGTTCAGGTCGACCTGGCGCACCGCCTCTTCCAGCGCGTCCCACCACGCCGACGGCGCGACCTCCGTGCCGTCCGGGTGCGCCGCGCGGCCCTCCCTTACGATGCGACCCGTCTCGCCGTCGACCACGATCACCTTGCACGACTGCGTCGAGGAGTCGATGCCTGCCACCAGCGCCATGGCGCCCTCCTTACCCATTTTGTTGCATTTCAAGAGTAATTGATTCCCCATCCGTTCGGGTGGGATACCCTCAACTCGCGACGGCGCGTCCTCCGGAAGCGCCCCCGAGGGGAATAGAGTTCCTACCAAGGGCGCACTGATCTCTGCCCCGGCTCGCACTTCCCCTCTTGGAGGCACACATGTCCACCACCGCCACCGCCTCGCCCGCGAGGATCGGCCGCACCATCCTGCTGGCCCTCGGCCTCGTTGCCATCGCCTTCGGCGTCACCATCTTGTTCTGGCCCACGAAGACGGCCATCGCGCTGACGGGCATCATCGCCTTCCAGGCCATCGTCGGCGGCATCATCTACCTCGCCCGCGGCCTCACCGCCAAGGAACTCGGCACCGGCGGCCGCATCGGCAACGTGCTCCTCGGCCTCCTGTACGCGGGCGCCGGCATCGTCGCCTTCACCCAGCTCCAGAAGACGGCCGCCTTCCTCGCCGTGTTCCTGGTCATCATGATGGGCGCGCTGTGGGTCGTCGAGGGCTTCGTCGCGCTCTTCTCGCTGGGCAAGGCCGAGTCCAAGGGCCTCACCATCTTCTTCGCGCTGATCTCGATCATCGCCGGCTTCACGCTGATCAGCAGCCCGCTGATGGGCGCGGTGTTCCTGTGGTGGTTCCTCGCCCTCGGCATGATCGTGATGGGCGTCCTGAACGTCGGCCGCGCACTCTTCGGGCGCAAGAAGGACTGACCTGTCGGGGGCGTCGACGTGGAAAGACCCGCCTGGGAGCGGCTGCTCCCGGGAGCCGCCGCCCTCCGGTCATATGAGCGTGCCTGGTTGCCGGGCGACGCCGTCGCCGGCCTGACCGTCGCCGCCTACCTCGTCCCGCAGGTGATGGCCTACGCGGCCATCGCGGGCCTCGCCCCCGTGGTCGGTTTGTGGGCCACCCTGCCCGCGCTGCTCGTCTATGCCGTGCTCGGATCGTCGCGGCAACTGTCCGTCGGGCCGGAGTCGACGACGGCGCTGATGACCGCCGCGGGGGTCGGCGCCCTCGTCGCCGCGGCGGGCGGGGTCGACCGCTACGCGGAGGTCGCCGCGTTGCTGGCGATCGCCGTCGGCCTCGTGTCGTTGGCGGCGTGGCTGGGCCGGCTCGGCTTCCTCTCCCGGCTGCTTTCCCGGCCAGTGCTCGTCGGGTACATGATCGGCGTCGCCGTGCTGATGATCGTCAGCCAGCTCGGGACCGTGACGAAGCTCACGGTCACGGGCGGCCACTCGCTGGGGAAGGCCTGGTCCGCGCTGACCCAACTCCCCCAGGCCCACCTGCCCACCGTCCTCCTGTCCGCCGCGACGCTAACCCTGCTGCTGGTCGGGCGGCGCCTCGCCCCGCGGGCGCCCGGCCCGTTGATCGTGCTGCTCGGTGCCGCCGCGGCGGTCGGGTGGCTCGGCCTGGAGCGGTACGGGATCGACGTCGTCGGACACGTCCCGCTCGGCCTGCCCGCCTTCCGCCTGCCCGCGCTCGGAGACCTCTCGCTCTGGGCGCTCCTGCCCCTTGCCGCGGGCATCGCGGTGGTCGGGTATTCGGACAACGTGCTCACCGGCCGGGCGTTCGCGGCACGCCGGGAGGAGGAGATCGACGCGGGCCAGGAACTCCTCGCGCTGGGCGTCGCCAACGTCGCGACGGGCCTCTTCCAGGGCTTCCCCGTGTCGTCGAGCGGTTCACGCACCGTGATC
>DAONOU010000205.1:0-4927 GCA_035409265.1 Arachnia sp.
CGCCGATCACACCCGCGTCTGGGGCTGGGTGCCTGTCGTCGAGCATCACATCCTGCGCATGCGGTCTTATGTCCGCACGATGCTGATCACCGGCATCGGGTCGCCGGTGGTGTACCTCGCGGGGCTCGGCGCCGGGCTGGGCGTCCTCGTCGACCGGGGCAAGGGCATCGACGGCGTGCCCTACCTCACGTTCATCGCCCCGGCGCTCGTGCTGGCGATGGCGATGCAGGTCTCCAGCCAGGAGAACACCTACGGCACGTTCGGCGGCTTCCGCTGGTCGAATATCTACAACGCGATGCGGCTGACCCCGATCAGCCCGGCCCAGATGGCCGTCGGCTCGCAGGTCGCCGTGCTGGCCCGCGTGCTGCCTCTCCTCGCGTTCTATCTCGTGGCGCTCGGGCTCTTCGGGATCGGCACCCCGCTGCGGCTGCTCGCGATGCTGCCGCTCGGGATGCTGATGTCGGTCGCCTTCGGCTTCGCCGTCCAGGCCTGGGTGGCCACACAGAAGGACGACCGCGGTCAGATGTCCTTCGTGGAGCGCTTCGTCGTCGTCCCCCTGACGCTCTTCTCCGGCACCTACTTCCCCCTCGACACGCTGCCCGGCTACCTCCAGCCCATCGGCTGGGTCTCGCCGCTGTGGCACGCCACCGAGCTCGGCCGGTGGATCCTCTACGGCCAGGACACCGCTGTCGTCGTGCACCTCGCATTCCTCGTCGCCCTGGCCGTCGTCGGCGGCGTCCTCGCGGTGCGGCACTTCCGCTGGAGGCTGGACGAGTGAGCGTGCCGACCAGGGCCCCGAGGCTGCGCCCGCTGAAGTCGCTGTACGGCGGCAACACGCGCGCCGTGTTCGCGCGCGGGCTGCGCGTGATCGCCCGCAACAACTACCTGATCGTGCTCACCGGGTTCTTCGAGCCCGTGTTCTACCTGCTGTCGATGGGGCTGGGCCTGGGGGCGTTGATCGGCACCGTCGAGTTCTACGGCGTCGAGGTCCCGTACGCCGCTTTCATCGCGCCGGCGCTCATGGCGGTCTCAGCGATGAACGGCGCGCTATACGACTCGACGATGAACGTCTTCTTCAAGATGCGCTACGGCAAGCTGTACGACCAGATGCTCGCGACGTCCCTCGGGCCCCTCGACGTCGCCCTCGGCGAGATCCTGCTCGCGCTGTTCCGCGGCCTGTTGTACGCGTCCGGGTTCATGGTCGTCACGACGCTGCTCGGCCTGAACCTCGCCTGGACGGCGCTGCTCGCGATCCCGGCGGCCCTCATCGTGGCCTTCGGGTTCGCCGCCGTCGGCCTGGCCGCGACGAGCTTCATGAAGTCGTTCCAGCACCTCGACCTCGTCTACTTCGTGATGCTGCCGATGTTCCTGTTCTCGGCGACGTTCTTCCCCATCGACGTGTACCCCGAGGCCGTGCAGGGCGTCATCAAGGCCCTGCCGCTGTGGCACGCCGTCGACATGATCCGGCAGTTGACGACGGGGCTGATCCAGCCGACGATCTGGGGCCACCTCGCCTACTTCGGCGCGATGATCCTCCTCGGCGTGACCGCCGCGACGCTCAGGCTGCGGGCGCTGTTTCTGAAGTAGGTCACCGACCTTTCGACACGCGCCCGGCGCTTCGCGCTGGGACCCGGCTCAAGGAGCGGTTACAGGACTTCGCCCGGCAGCGAGATGCCGACCTGGCGACGCAGCTCGTCCATGGTCTCCATCACTGCGAGGGTCTCCGACCACGGGAGGAGCTCCGACTCCTGGCGGCCCTCGGCGATCATCGTCGCGAGGTGCGCGGCCTCGTAGCAGAGGCCGAGGTGGCCGTCGATCGCCGGCGCGGCCGACTCGGCGATGTCGCCGTCGCGGGAGACGAGGCGCACGCGCTGCGGGGCGTAGAAGGCGCCGGGGATCTCGATCCGGGCGAGGCGGCCGGAGATCAGGCCGACCGTCGGGGTCTTGGCCGCGAGCGTCGTCGACACGAGGGCGTGCGCGAACGGCTGGTCCGGATACTCGTCGAGGATGCCCGAGATCTGCCGGTCGACCCCGGTGAAGGCCCTTGTCCCGCGCGAAAGGACCCGGCCCGGCGCGCCGAGGACGAAGTGCGTGAAGGAGACGGGGTAGACGCCGAGGTCGAGCATGGCGCCGCCGGCCTTCGCGGGGTCGAAGAGGCGGAAGTCCGGGTCTTCGGCGAACCACTGCCCGTGGTCGGCGAACACCGTCTCGATCTCGCCGAGGGCGCCGTCTGCCAACAGCTGGCGCACGACGTCCATATCCGGCAGGAAGCGCGTCCACATGGCCTCCAGCACCGAGACCCCGGCCGCACGCGCGGCGTCGAGCACCTGGCGGGCCTCGCCGGCGTTGCGCGTGAATGCCTTCTCGACGAGGAGGTGCTTGCCCGCCGCGATCGCCAGCAGCGCGTTGGCCAGGTGCTCGCTGTGCGGGGTCGCGACGTAGACGACGTCGACCTCCGGGTCCGCGACCAGCTCCTCGTACGAACCGTGGGCCCGCTCGGCGCCGATGGAGGCGGCGAACTCCTCGGCCCGTTCCCTCGTGCGCGACCCGACGGCCACCACCCGCTGGCGCGTGTTGGCGTGCATCGTCTCGATGAAGCGCGACGAGATCCATCCGCTGCCCAGGACCCCCCACCGCAGCGGGGGAGCGGACATCGGGTCGGGCGTGCGGGGCGTCGGCAGGGTGAGGCTCATGTGGCCATTATGCCGGGGTGCCAGTGGCGAGGCGCTGGAAGTTGGCCACCGCGGCCTGGGTGACGTCGTCCTCGAAGAACAGGCGCCAGACGGCGGGGGCCATCGTGAAGTGCGAGACGCCGGCCTGCGCCAGCTGGAGCAGCTGCGCGGGCCGACGCAGGCTCCCGGCCAGGAGCCGGGTCTCCGTGGCCAGCCCGTGGAGGGCGCGCTGCATCCCGAGCGCGGCGTCGACGCCGTCGCGCCCGGCCTGGTCCATCCGCCCGACGAAGGGCGCGAGGTAGGTGGCGTTGGCCAGCACGATGGGGAGCACCTGGGCGTCGGAGTGAACCGCGGTGACCAGCACCTCCCCGTCCTCGGAGAGTCGCTTCGCGGCGACGACCCCCTCCAGCGAATACGGCACCTTGACGACGACGTTCCCGCTGATCTGGCGGAACTGGCGCCCGAGCTCGACCATGTCGTCGGCGCTGGTCCCCCAGGCCTGGACGAAGACGCGCTCGGCACCGGCGGCCGTGGCCCAGCGGATGACGTCGGGGATGTCGATGGAGCCGAGTCCCGCCTTGTCGAGGATGGCCGGGTTCGTGGTCACGCCGCGGAAAAGGCCCGTGGCGAGCAGGTCGACCACCTCGCGACGGTCTGCCGAGTCGATGTAGTAGTTGAGGTTCATGTGGGTTCTCCAGGATCAGGATTCCGCGCGTGCGCGGGTGTCCAGCACGACGGCGACGACGATGATGAGGCCCTTGACGACCATCTGCCAGTAGCTTGAGACGTTCAGCAGCGTGAGTCCGTTGCTGAGGACGGCGACCAGGATGCAGCCGATCACGGTGCCGCTGATCTTGCCGCGGCCCCCGGCGAGGCTGGTGCCGCCCAGCACGACCGCCGCGATGGCGTCGAGCTCGAGCCCCTGGCCGGCCGCCGGCTGGCCCGAGCCCAGCCGGGCGGTCAGGATGGCGCCGGCCAGGCCCGCGAGCGCGCCCGTCAGGATGTACACGCCCGCGATGGTCCGTTCGACCGGCAGGCCCGTCCAGCGCGCCGCCACCTCGTTGCCTCCGACGGCGTAGGTGTAGCGGCCGAACCGCGTCTTCCTCAGCACGACGGCGCCGACGGCGACGACGGCCGCCATGATCCACACGGGGACGGGGACCCCGAGCATGTACCCGACGCCGAGCAGCGTGAAGCTCTTGTTCTGGGCCGGGATGGGGTTGCCGTTGGTGTAGATGTAGCCGAACCCGCGGTAGGCCTGCATGGCGGCCAAGGTGGTGATGAACCCGGCGATGCGGAACTTCGCGGTGACGAACCCGTTGATCGTGCCGGCCAGGAGGCCGATGGCCAGCGCCGCGCCGACGGCGAGCAGGGGCGATCCCGTGCGTGCGAGGACGTCGGCGGCCATGACGCCCGAGAAGGCGACGATCGCGCCGACGGAGAGGTCGATCCCTCCGCTGATGATGACGAACGTCATCCCGACCGCCACGATCGTCGTCACCGACATCTGCCGAACCACGTTCATCAGGTTCGAGACGGTGAGGAAGTGCTCGCTGGCGAACGTGAAGCCGATCGCCACGAGCAGCAGCGCCGCGATCAGCGCGAACTGCCGCAGGTTGGTGAAGGAGAGCCTCGTCCTCTTGGCCGAGGCCTCGGTTGCGCTCGTGGTGCTCATGCCGCCGCCCCCATCGCGTGGCGCAGCAGCGTCTCGTCGTCGATCGCGTCGTTCACTGCCTCGTGAGTGACGACTCCCTCGCGCATGACGACCACTCGGTCGCTCAGCATTCTGATCTCCTCGCTCTCGGAGGAGATGACCACGATGGCCACCCCCTGATCCGCAAGGCTGCGGATCTGTTCGTAGATGTCTTGTTTGGCCGCGACGTCGATGCCCTTGGTCGGCTC
Source organism: Arachnia sp. (assembly GCA_035409265.1). Classification (GTDB taxonomy): domain Bacteria; phylum Actinomycetota; class Actinomycetes; order Propionibacteriales; family Propionibacteriaceae; genus Arachnia. The sequence goes on from DAONOU010000205.1 coordinate 4,575, forward strand.
GTCCAGGATCAGGATCGACGGGTTGAGCGCCAGCCACTTGCCCAGCACGATCTTCTGCTGGTTGCCGCCGCTGAGCCGCCCGGTCTCCTGGTTCGGGCCGCGGGCGACGATCCCCAGGCCCTTCGCGTAGCGGTCCCACAGCTCCTGGTCCGCCTTGGCGCCGCGCCGCAGCACCGACCAGCGGCGCAAGCCCGCCAGCTCCAGGTTGCGGATGTTGGAGAGGCTCAGCACGAGGCCGCCCAGCTTGCGCTCCTCGGGGACGAGCCCGATTCCGGCCTCCGCCGCCTTTGCGGGGGAGCCGGGAGCGAGCGCCCGTCCCCGCACGGTGACGGTGCCCTTGTCGTAGGCGTCGA
>DAONOU010000206.1:0-4913 GCA_035409265.1 Arachnia sp.
ACCGACCTCGAGTGGGAGAACATGGCGATCGTCGACCTCGTTCCCGCGGAGGTCGACGAGGGCCGCACTCAGGAGGCGACCTGGACGGGCTCGCTGACCGTCCCCGGCACCGTGGGGATCCCCCTGCGGCGGCCGGGTGTCGACGGCTCGCGGTGGCGGGTCGTCGTCGAGGAGCACGAGCTGCTCGACGCGGACCCGGAGCGTCGCGGGGACGACCCGCGCACGCTCCCGCGCCTGGTCTACGCCGACGAGGTCACGCTGTAGCGTATGCCCACGCCCCGCACCGAGACCCACGCGCGTGTTCGCGTTCGCGCCGCGCGCGTAACCACCCTCTGAGATACCCACGGGCCGGGCCCCGTCGGGCGCGACCCGTGGGCTACGTTGGAGCGAGCCGATCCCCAAGGAAGCACTGGTCAACGCCCTCTCCGGCGACGACGGGGCGCCCGATCCCGTGCGCCGCGGCCGAGGAGTGATCGACCAGCGGTTCCCTACATCCGAGGAAGTCTTCATGGAGCAGTATTCGCCGATCCTCCCCGTGCTCAGCGACGACGAGTTGAGCCCCCGCGCCGCGGCGGTGTTCGCCGACATCCGCGCGACGCGCGGCACGGACTTCGTGAACAACTTCTGGCGCGTTCTGGCTCACGACCCGGCGAACCTCGAGCGCACCTGGGCCGAGCTGAAGGCGATCATGGGGCCCGGCACCTCGCTCGACCCGCTGGTCAAGGAGCTGATCTACGTCGCGGTGTCGACCGTGAACGGGTGCACCTACTGCGTGCGCTCGCACACCGCCGCGGCGCGGGCGAAGGGCGCGACGGACGAGCAGATCGCCGAGCTGCACGGCATCGTCGGCGCGGCGAACAAGACCAACCGCATGGCCGTCGGCCTGCAGGTGCCCGTCGACGAGTGCTTCTGCTGAGGAGGGGCCATGGATCTCGGACTGGACGGCCGTAGGGCCATCGTCACCGGAGGCTCGAAGGGCCTCGGACTCGCCATCGCCACGGAGCTGATCGCCGAGGGCGCGACGGTGCGCATCTGCGCGCGCAACGCCGACGAGGTGGCCGCCGCCGTCGCTGAGCTGGGCGAGCGGGCCGACGGCCGCGCCGTCGACGTGCGCGATGCCGACGAGCTGGCCGCGTTCGTGTCCTGGGCCGCCGAGTCGATGGGCGGTATCGACGTGCTCGTCAACAACGCGGGCGGCGCGCACCCGGGCAGCTTCCAGGCCCTCGAGGACGAGTCGCTGATCGCCGACTTCAACATCAAGGTGCTCAGCTGGTTCCGCGCCGTGAAGCTCGCGCTTCCCTGGCTGAGGCGGAGCGACGCCGCGCGGATCGTCAACATCGGCTCGGTCTACGCCCGCATGCCCGACTTCAGGTTCTTCTCCACGACGGTCAACCGTGCGGCTGGCCAGAACTTCACCAAGGCGCTCGCGCAGGAGCTGGCCGCCGACGGCGTGCTGGTCAACGGCGTCAACATCGGCTGCGTGAAGACCCCGCAGTGGGCCAACATCCACTCCAAGCGCGCCCCGGAGAAGACCGCGGAGCAGTTCTTCGCCGACATGGCCGAGGCCGACATCCCGCTCGGCCGGTTCGGCGAGGCGCACGAGGTCTCCGGCGTCGTCGCGTTCCTGGCCGGAGCCCGGTCAAGCTACATCACCGGGGCGAGCATCGACGTCGCCGGCGGCATGGGACGGTACGCCTGAGATGACTGACTTCACCATCGAGAGGGCCGCCGGCCGCACCGCCGAGGAGCGCACCGCCGTCCTGGCCGACCCGGGGTTCGGGTCGAACTTCAGCGACCACATGACGCTGATCGACTGGACCGCCGCCGACGGCTGGCACGACCACCGCGTGGTCGCCTACGCGCCGTTCCAGCTCGACCCCGCAAGCGCCGTCCTCCACTACGCGCAGGAGGCCTTCGAGGGGCTGAAGGCGTACGCGCGCGCCGACGGTTCGGTCTGGCGGTTCCGCGCCGAGGTCAACGCCGAACGGTTCCAGCGCTCGTGCCGCAGGCTCGGGCTGCCCGAGCTGCCCGTCGAGGACTTCCTCGACGGCATCGACGAGCTGGTCCGGATCGACCGCGACTGGGTGCCGACCGGCGACGAACAGAGCCTCTACCTCCGCCCGTTCATGTTCGCCCGCAGCGCGTTCCTCGCGGTCAAGCCATCGACGTCGGTGACCTACGCGGTGATCGCGAGCCCGTCGGGCTCCTACTTCGGCGGCTCGGGCGTCACGCCCGTCGACATCTGGTTCTCGACGGAGTTCTCGCGCGCCGCCCCCGGCGGCACCGGCTTCGCCAAGTGCGGCGGCAACTACGCGGCGTCCATGCTCGCGCAGGCCGAGGCGGAGGCCAACGGGTGCAGCCAGGTCGGCTTCGTCGACGCCGTCGAGCACCGCTACGTGGAGGAGCTGGGCGGCATGAACCTCTTCGCGGTCACCGCCGCGGGCGAGCTCGTCACGCCCAAGCTGACCGATACCATCCTTGAGGGCGTCACCCGCTCCGCGATCCTGCGGCTGGCCGGCGACGCCGGGCTCGCCGTCGTCGAGCGCCGCATCACGCTGGACGAGCTGCTCGCGGGCATCGACGACGGCGCCGTCACCGAGGTGTTCGCCTGCGGCACCGCCGCGGTGATCACGCCGGTGGCGTCGCTGAAGAACGCCGACGGCCAGCACGTCGTCGGCGACCGCGAGCCCGGCCCCGTCACCCTCGACCTGCGCACGACGCTGACCGAGATCCAGTACGGCCTGCGCCCCGACCCCCACGGCTGGACGGCCCGGATCGTCTGAATCTGACGGATAACTGCGGCCAATCGGGGTTTTCGGGCCCTGAACGGGGATTGTCTCCATCTGGCCGCAGTTATCCGTCACACCGTCACGTGATTGAGGCGTCGTAGATCGCCCGGATCGACTCGGCGAGCAGGGCGTCGAACTCCTCGGGCGTCATCGTCTCGGTCAGTCCCTCGGTCAGCGCGCGCGAGAAGCTCGCGATGAGGCCGTGGTTGCGGGCGAGGATCGCGACGGCGTCCGCGCGCGTGTAGCCGCCGGAGAGGGCGACCACCCTGAGCACGTTCGGGTGCTCGATCACCGGGCGGTAGAAGTCGTCGATCGACGGCGGCGTCAGCTTGAACATGATCGGCACCTCGAAGGTCTCCTCGTGCAGCCGGCGGAGGATCTCCTCGATCAGGATCCGCTCGCACTCGAGCTTGTCCGGCGAGTGGATGTCGATCTCGGGCTCGAGGATCGGCACCAGCCCGGTCGCCGCGATGCGGTGCCCGATGTCGAACTGCTGCGCCACGATCGCCGTGATGCCGGCCGGGCCCGCGCCCTGGATGAGCGAGCGCATCTTCGTCCCGAACATCCGCGCGGCCTTCGCGCGCGCGAGCAGGCCATCGAGGTCGTCGATCGGCTTCATGAGCCGCACGCCGTCGGCCTCCTCGCGGAGCCCCTTGTCGACCTTGAGGAACGGCAGGATGGTCTTGCGCTCCCACAGGAAGTCGCCGGCGGGCATGCCGTCGAAGGTGCGGTCCATCGTCGCCTCGAACAGGATCGCGCCCAGGATGTGCTCCCCCGAGAACGACGGGCTCATCACGATGCGCTCGCGCATCGCGTGCACGAGGTCGAACATCTCGCCGTCTTGTCCGTAGCGGTCCTCCGCGATCCCGTATCGTTTGAGCGCCCCCGGGGTGCTGCCGCCGCTTTGGTCCAGGGCCGCGATGAAGCCGTGCCCGGTACCCATTCGCTCGAATTGTGCGCTGTCCATGGTCGCTCCTGACGGTCTCGGCGCCGCCTCGGCGACGACGCCTGGAGTGACACCTCATTCTACCCGCGCGGGCTCACGGCCTCCCAGACAGGGCGCTCGTCTCAGCGGCAGCTTCGTTGCCCACCTGGGCGACATCGTTCTCGTGCCACTATCTCCCAACGAAGACGTAAACGGCGCCCCGGGAAACTCCCGGGGCGCCGTCGTCTGCCGATCAGAGATCAGTCGTCGTCGGACTCGCGCTTGTCCACCACCAGGGTCTCGGTGGTGAGCAGCAGCGAGGCGATCGACGCGGCGTTGGCGAGCGCGGAGCGCGTCACCTTCACCGGGTCGATGACGCCGTTCTCGATCAGGTTCTGGTACTCGCCGATCTTGGCGTTGTAGCCGTGACCGACGGGGAGCTCGGCGACCTTCGTCGTGATGACGTAGCCGGCCTCGCCGCCGTTCTCGGCGATCCAGCGGGTGGGCTCCACCAGCGACTTGGCGACGACCTTCACGCCGGCCGCCTCGTCACCGTCGAGGCCCAGGTTGCCCTCGAGCACCTTGCCCGCGTGGATGAGCGCGGAGCCGCCACCGGCGACGATGCCCTCCTCGATGGCCGCGCGGGTCGCCGAGACGGCGTCCTCGATGCGGTGCTTCTTCTCCTTCAGCTCCACCTCGGTGGCGGCGCCGACCTTGATCACGCACACGCCGCCGGCGAGCTTCGCGACCCGCTCCTGGAGCTTCTCGCGATCCCAGTCGGAGTCGGTGCGCTCGATCTCGGCGCGCAGCTGCGCGACGCGGCCGGCGACCTCCTCGTGCTCACCGGCACCGTCGACGATGGTGGTGTTGTCCTTGGTGACGACGATGCGACGCGCGCGGCCGAGCACCTCGAGGCCCACCTGGTCGAGCTTGAGGCCGACCTCGGGCGCGACGACCATGCCGCCGGTGAGGATCGCGATGTCCTCGAGCATGGCCTTGCGGCGATCGCCGAAGGCCGGGGCCTTGACGGCGACGGAGGTGAAGGTGCCGCGGATCTTGTTGACCACGAGCGTCGACAAGGCCTCGCCGTCGACGTCCTCGGCCACGATGAACAGCGTGCCCTTGGCCGCGATGACCTTCTCCAGCAGCGGGAGCAGGTCGTTCATCGAGGAGATCTTGCCGCTGTTGATGAGGATGTA
>DAONOU010000207.1:0-4865 GCA_035409265.1 Arachnia sp.
GTGGTCGGTGAGCGCCAGCGCGTGCAGCCCGAGCCGCTCCGCCTCGACGACCAGATCCGCAGGCGAGGAGGCGCCGTCGAGGAAGGAGAACGACGAGTGCGCGTGGAGCTCGGCGTAGGGCACCGCGTCGTCGGGGCGCTCGATCGGTGGCGGGACATACGGGGCGCGCTTGCGGGAGAACGGGACGTCGCCGCCCGGTCCCTGTTCCTGCTTCGGCTTCGGGGCGCTCAGGGTGCGCTCGAGCTCCGACCACGGCATCGGCGGGTTGTCGAAGCCCATCAGTCGTACCTCCCCTCGGCCACCCAGGAGCCGTCCTCCTCGCACAGCAGCAGCCACGCCGTCTGGGCGTCGTCGACCACCTGGAACCGGTGGGCGCGGCGCCGGCGGGCGGGGTCCCAGGTGCGTTCGTCCATCGGCCACGGGCCCGCCCACGCCGCGATCGGGCGGCGGCGGGCGCCGTCGATCAGCAGGGCGGGCGGGGCGGAGACGAAGCCGCGGTCGTCCACCGTGACCCCGGTCCCGTCGCCGGCGAGGACCGCCATCCGGCGGAGGTCCGCGAACAGGGTGGCGGGCAGGGGCGCGGTGAGGTGGCCGGGCCAGGGGCGGTCCGGGGCCAGCGGCAGCGTGGCCCGCTCCCCCCAGGGGACGAGAACCTGGCGCTCGGCCAGCCTCCGGCCGCCGCCGACCACGACGGTCGCCACGCCGTCGGCACCCAGCATCGCCTGCACCCGCGACAGCGCGTGGTGCACCCGCTCGTCGGCGCCGGAGCCGAACAGCGTCGGACGGTGGCGGACGGCGTCGTCCACCGCGACCGGCTCGATCCGCACCCGCGCCACGCCGCTGTCGATCTGGGTGCCCGCGGCGGCCTGCAGCTGCCAGCGCACCCGGTCGACGACGGCGGCCGCGTCGAAGGCGGCCGGGTGCAGCCACACGCGCTCCGCGCGCTCGCCCTCCTCTGCGGTGAGAATCACCCGCAGCTCGGTGCACACCAGGTGATGCGCGGCCAACCCGGCGACGAACGCGTCCGCCGTCGCCCGCGTCGCGAACGCGACCTGCTCGACCAGTTCCAGGGCCGGGGAGAACTCCACCTGGCGCTCCAGGTCGACGGGAGGGGTGCGCGGCCGCACGGCGCGCGGGTCTCGACCGGCGGCCAGGGCGTGCAGCCGAAGGCCGCGCTCGCCGAAGCGATCGCGGACGAGGGCCTCGTCGAGGGCCGCGAAGTCGCCAAGGCTGCGGACGCCGAGCCGGGGCAGCAGGGCGTCCAGCTCGGCGTCGCCCAGCCGGTTCACCGGAAGCGGGGCGAGGAACGAGGCCGCCTCGCCCGGGGGCACGACCCGGATCTGCTCGGGGTCGTAGGCGGCCTGCTCCGCGGTGAACATCCCGTCGGCCACCCCGGCCTTGACGACGCCGGCCTCCGTCATCGCCTCCAGCAGCCGGGCGGCGGCGGGCCGCTCGCCGCCGTAGTACCGGGCGGGTCCCCGCATCCGGAGCGCCACGAGCCCCGGCCGGATCACCTGGATACCCGGGCTCACCTCCTCGAGCCGGTCCAGCAACGGCGCGAACACGCGGTGATCCCGGTCTGCGTCGAAGGGCGCCACGACCAGCGCGGGGCACCGCACCTGCGCCTCACGCCGTCGATGCCCGCGCCGGACCCCCTCGGCCTGCGCAGCCGCCGAGCAGGAGACAACGCGGTTGGCCTCGAACAGGGCCACCGGCTCCTCCACGCTCCGGCCCTCGGCCCGAGCCCACGCCGTCGCGGGCCACTCGGGGAACCAGAGCACGCCGCAGCGCGCCGGCTGCGCGAGAGGAAGAGACACCCTTCAATAATCGAATACCCGTTCGATCATGTCAAGGGTGGCGCGCCTTAGCCGACCGCCCTCAGCCTCCTCCCCGCGGGGACGGCCGACGGCGCCTGGCTCAGCTGCCCGTCCGGGCCGGGGAGCAGCAGCCGGGCGCTGCGCGGGCGGGGCATCCGCTTGGAGGTGATGGTGAGGGTCACCTCCCGTTGCGTCAGGTTGCCGTACCCGTCACCAACCCCGGACCACAGCGGCTCCTCCACCCGCAGCACCGCCTCCGCCCGCGGCCACTCCCCCACGACGAGCAGGGTCGCCTCCCTGTCCCTCAGTCGGGAGGCCAGCCGGGCCGCGTCGGCAGGGGCCACCGCGCCGCCGGGGCGGACGGCCACCACACCGAGCACCTCGGCCAGCGCCGCGACGGCGGACAGCCAACGCCGGCCGGGCTCCGGGACCAGCACCAGCCGGTCGAGCACCACTCCGGCCTGCTGCGCGGCCTCGACCCCCATCTCCGGCATGCCCACCACCCCGCACCAGGTGCCCGCCCGGGAGGGCTCTGCCAGCAGGGCGTGCAGCAGCGCGCCCGCGCCGGCCAAGGCGTAGGCCGCGCCCGGCCGGAGCCCCGCGTCCGGCAGCAGCCCCGCCACCTCCCGGGGGACGGCGAACACCCGCGACGGCGCCCGCCGCTCGCCCTTCTCCTCCACCTGGGCGCGCAGCTGCCGCATCACCTCCGATGCGGGGGACGCGGCGCGAACGGGCGAAAGAGACACCCCCTAATAATCGAATATCCGTTCGATCGTGTCAAGGCTGGCGCGCCTCTAAAGGGCCTCAGGAGAGCATCTGTGAGGTGATCGCGTCGGCTCGCTCGGCCTGCCCGGTGTCGCGGAGCAGCTCGATGAGCTCGCTCGCCGCCTTGGCCCTCTCCTGCGGTCGATGCGCCGCCGCGAACCCCTCGAACGCCGACTCGAGCGACCAGACGGCGCCGGACGTGTCCCCGTCCTCCCGCTGGATCCTTCCCGCGAGCCAGAACGCGTGCGCGGCGTCGGCGATCAGCCCGATCTGGGCGAACTCCTCGCCGGCGGCCAGCGCCTCGCGGACGGCCCGGTCACGGCCGGACGACGGCGACGCGGCGATCGACCGCGCGAGCGTGTCGCGCAGGCTCGCCCGCCGGTACAGCCACTCGGCGTGGCGGCGCTCGGCGAGGTCCTCGCTGAGCCCCTCGGGGGCGAAGTCGGGATAGGCGTCGAGCAGCTCGGCCGTCGCGCGGATCTGGGCCTCGGAGTCGGCCGCGCGGGCGGCGACGGGGGCCCAGGCGGCGAGCACCGCGACGACCGCGTCGGGGTCGGCCCCTCCGGTGCGAAGCCGGGGCAGCGCCGCGGCGAAGAGCCCGTTCGCGACCTCGTCCTCGCCTGCCACCGCCGCGCTCTGGGCCGACTCGGCGTAGGCGATCCCCGAGCGTCCGATCCATCCCGCCTGCTCGAAGGCCTGGGCGGCGTCGGCATAGAGACGGGCCGCCTCGCCGTACCTCTTCGCGCCGAGGGCGACCTCGGCGCGGGCGAACACGGCGTCGCCGTTCTTCTCGACGGCTTCGTCGCCGGCCGGGCCTCCCGGCACCCCGACGCCGGCCCGCGGCGCCGCCGGCATCGCCTCCTCGGGCAGCGGATGCTCCGCCGGCCTCGCCGCGCACGCCAGAGCGAGGAGACCGGCGTAGTGCGGCGTGCCGTTTCGCACGTCGAAGAGGCCGCCAAGGCTCCGCGCCTCGGCCACGGCCCACGCGTGCAGCGAGGCCACCGTGCGCAGCTCGGGGTCGCGCAGCCCGGTCTCGACGTCGGCCCGCTCCGGCAGGTTCGCCGACAGTCCCGCGACCAGGCCCAGCAGGAAGCGCAGCCGCAGCAGCGGCGTCTCCCCGCTCGTCAGCAACGCGGCGTCGTCGTTACGGAGGATGCGCAGCGCCTGGGGCAGCCGCCCGCCTCGCGCGAGCAGCTCGAAGCACTTCGCCCGGGCCGGGCCGTTGTTGCCGTTGTCCTCCGTCGTGGCCGCGAGCGCGAGTTTGTGCCGCGCGAGCGCGAGCTCGGGGTCTCCCGCGAGCAGCGCCGCGAGCGCGGTCGCGTGATGCGTGCAGGCCGGCTCCTTGTTGCAGGTCCAGTGCTGCGTCATGCCCATGGCGACGGCCTCGTCGTGGCGGCCGGTCTCCACCAGATACGTGGTCTGATTGCCGACGGTGCAGGCCCTGCAGTCCTCGAACTCGTCGCGCAGGCTGCTCACCCAGGCCAGCCGCGCCTCCTCGGCCCCGGGCTGGCCCGCCCACCATCTCCAGAGGAATTCGCTCATCCGCACGGCAGCGGTGCCGTTGCCCGCGAGTTCGAAGCGGCGCAGCATGTCGGCCAGGAAGGCCCTCGCCTGCTCCAGGCTGATCTGCGGGTAGTCCGAGAGGTCGGCCGCGACCCACTTGAACTCCCAGAACAGGTTGCGCCGGTCGTCCTCGTCGAACAGCTCCGGGCTCTCATCCCAGAGCCTCAGCAGCCGGGCGAAGACGACGAAAGACTTCGCGCCGTCGCCGTTGAAGTTGTAGGCCTCGATCTGGTCGAGCAGCGCCTCGGCGAGGTGCTCTCGCGGCCCCTCGGCCTCGATCCGCCGGGCGACGGCCTCGGCGGCCGCCGTGCGGGCGGTGCCGTAGGGCATGCGGCGGATGTCGGCCAGCTCGCGGGCGACGGTCCGGTTCATGGCTTCTCCTTCCGAAGTGCCGCGTCGAGCAGCACGCCGAGCGCGTCGGCTAGGGCCGACGATTCGTTGTGGCGAAGGCCCTCGCCCGCGAGCATGACCGCGCCGAGGTAGAGCGAGCGCACCCCCGCCGCGAACACCTCTCCGGTGGGAGCGACGAGCAGCGTTCGGACGACAGCGGAGGCGTCGTTCAGCACGAGCGTGCGCGAGCGCGTGGTGCCCTGCTCCGCGAAGGCGTCGAGCAGGCCGCCCCAGAGGTCTGGGGCGGCGGCGCGTTCGCGATCCCGCTCGCGCCGATGTTCCCCCTCCGAGTCCCGCAACAGCACCGCGGGCACGGACTCGGGAGAGAAG
>DAONOU010000208.1:0-4795 GCA_035409265.1 Arachnia sp.
CGCGGTCAGTGACCGCCGAACCGTGGTGCTGAGCGTCCCGATCGACCTGCTGGGCGTGCCGGTCCTCGAGCCGACCGCGACCGCGTCGCCCACGGTCCTTGAGCCGGGCGCGTCGGCGGAGCCGACCGCGGCGGCGTCGAAAGGCCCCCGCCCAACCCCGGTCCGCCCCACGGCGGAGGCGGCCCAGGCGCTGGCAGACCTGCTCGCCCGCGCCGAGCGTCCCGTCTTCATCGCGGGGCGCGGCGCTCGGGACGCGGGCGCCCGGATCGCGAGACTTGCCGAGCTGTGCGGCGCGATGCTCGCGACGTCCGCCGTCGTCAAGGGGCTGTTCCGCGGCTCGGCCGACGGCGTCGTGCCGCCCCACGGCGGCGCCGACCTCGGCATCTCCGGCGGCTTCTCTACCCCGCTCGCTGCCGAGCTCATCACGGACGCGGACGTCGTCGTCGGCTTCGGCTGCGCGCTCAACAACTGGACGACGCGCCACGGCAGGCTGATCGGCCCGGACGCGACGCTCGCCCAGGTCGACGTCGACCCGCTCGCCCTCGGCGCGCACCGTCCCGTCGCCTTGGGCGTCGTCGGCGACTGCGCCCTCGTCGCCGACGACGTCGCCGCCGTCTTGGGGTGCCCGGCCCCGGCCACGGGCGAGTCCCGCGGCTACCGGACGCCGGAGGTCTTGGCCCGGATCGTGGCGGAGGGCCGGTGGCGCGACGTCGCGTTCGCGCCGCTCGACGAGCTCGAGCGGATCGACCCGCGCACGGTGACCATCGCGCTGGACGACGCCCTCCCGGCCGAGCGTGTCGTCGCCGTCGACTCCGGCAACTTCATGGGCTACCCCAGCCAGTTCCTGGACGTCCCCGACGTCGCGGGGTTCTGCTTCACGCAGGCGTTCCAGTCGATCGGGCTGGGGCTCGCCACGGCCATCGGCGCCGCGGTCGCGCGGCCCGACCGCGTCCCGGTGCTCGGCACCGGCGACGGCGGCTTCCACATGGCCGTCGCCGACCTCGAGACCGCCGTCCGGCTCCGCCTCCCGCTGGTGGTCCTCGTGTACCACGACGCCAGCTACTCCGCCGAGGTGCACCACTTCGGCGAGGCCGACCCCGCCGTCGTCTTCCCGGACACGGACCTGGCCGCGCTGGCCCGCGGCTTCGGGGCCGACGGCGTCACCGTCCGCGGCGTCGACGACCTGCCCGCCATGGCCGCGGCGGTGCGGGAGTGCGTCGAGCGCCCGCGCGAGGAGGGCCGCCCGCTGGTGATCGACGCCAAGATCGCCTCCGACGGCGGCAGCTGGTGGCTCGCGGAGGCGTTCCGCGCGCACTGACGACGGTCAGCCCCGGCCCGCGGGTCGCGTGAGGACCAGCGGCAGGAACACCTCGTCGACGATGCCCTCGGCCACCTCGTCGGGCACCGCCTTGAGCGTCATCAGCAGCTCCTGCCGGAAGAGGTCGAACGGCACGGCGACGACGCGGGGGGTGAGTTTGGCGGGGTCGGCCTCGCCCCGGGCGACGGCGCGGTCGAGCACCTGCTGCATCGCGCTGCCGCGCTCGGAGAGGAACGCGCCGCGCAGCTCGGCGAGGCCGGTGCCGGTGTCGGCGAAGTAGCCGCCCAGCTGCAGGATCATCTGGACGCCGATCCCCGCCCGGGACGCGTTCGCCTGGCGCAGCAGCTCGATGACGTCGCCGCGCAGCGTCCCGGTGTCCGGCACCGGGGTCGGCTGCCGCGCGCCCGCCCGCACCGCCGCGGCGCGGACCAGCTCGGCCTTGCCGGGCCAGCGCCGGTAGACGACGGCGCGGCTGGTCCGCGCGCGCTCGGCCACGGCGTCGATCGTGAAGCCCTCGTAGCCCTTCTCGCTGAGCTCCTCCCAGGCCGCGTCGAGCAGTGCGGCCTCCAGCGCGGCGCCGCGGCGGCGCTTCGGGCCTCGCCGGTGGGAGGAGTCCCGATGAGCGATATGAAGACCGCGCCGGCGAAGGTGGATCCGGCCGTCTGGCGCACGGTGTGGACCGTCCTGGTCGGCGGGCTGGCCGTGCTGTTCGACACGACGATCGTCGCCGTCGCGCTGCACACCCTGGCCGACGACCTGGACGTGTCCGTGAGCACCATCCAGTGGGTCAGCACCGTCTACCTGTTGGCGCTGGCCGTGACCATCCCCATCGCCGGCTGGGCGCAGCGGGTGCTCGGCAGCAAGCGGCTGTGGATCGCCGCGCTGGCGCTTTTCCTCGTCGGCTCGGTGTTGTCGAGCCTGGCGTGGAGCGCCGGCAGCCTGATCGCGTTCCGCGCGGTCCAGGGCGTCGCGGGCGGCGTGCTCGTGCCGTTGATGTCGACGCTGGTCGTCCAGGCGGCTGGCGGCGACAACCTCGGCCGGGTCATGTCCGTCGTCAGCCTGCCCGCGGTGCTCGGGCCGATCCTCGGCCCCGTCGTCGGCGGACTGATCCTGCAGCACCTGCACTGGTCGTGGATGTTCTGGGTGAACGTGCCGTTCTGCGTCGCCGGGATCGTGCTCGCGGCGCTCGTGCTGCCGAAGGACGGGCCGGTGCGGCGCCTGCCGCTCGACGTCCTCGGCCTCGCGCTGATGGGCCCCGGCCTGGCCGCGGTGCTGTGGGGCGTCTCGAATACCACCCTGGACGGCGGCTTCGGCCGCGCCGACGTGTTCGTGCCCCTCGGCGCGGGGATCGTGCTGCTCGCGGCCTTCGCGATCCGGGCCGTGCGGCAGGGGGCGGACGCGCTCGTCGACGTCCGGCTGCTGCGGCACTGGCCGCTGGCGTCGGCGTCGCTGCTGCTGTTCCTGTCGGGCATCACCCTGTACGGCGCGATGCTCCTGCTGCCGCTGTACTTCCAGGACCTGCGCGGGCTCAGCGCCCTCCAGGCGGGCCTGCTGCTCATCCCGCAGGGCCTTGGCACGCTCGGCAGCCGCGCGTTGGCGGGGAAGCTCTCCGACGCCATGGGCGCGCGGTGGCTTGTCGTCGCCGGGTTCCTGATCGTGCTGCTCGGCACGCTGCCGTTCGGCTTCGCCGACGCCACCACCAACCAGTGGTGGCTGATGGCCGCCCTGCTGGTGCGCGGCGCCGGGATGGGCGTCGTCACGATCCCCCTGATGGCGCTCGGCTTCCGCGGGCTCGCGCGCGCCGAGGTCCCCGACGCCAGCATCATCACGCGAATCGCCACGCAGGTCGGCGGCTCGTTCGGCGCGAGCGTGCTCGTGGTGATCCTCGCGGGCGCCGCCGCGGGCGCCTCCTCGACGGCGGAGGCCGCGGTCGCGTTCCAGACGTCGTTCTGGTGGGCGATCGGCTTCGCGGGCCTCGGCGCGGTGATCTCGCTCGCGCTGCCCGGCCGCCTGTAGTCGGTCGTCACCACGGCCTTCGGCGGCCGAGCAGCACGGCGATTCGGTCATACCGGGAGGTCACCTCCTCGGCGACCCACACCTGGTTGCGGCGACCGGCCGAGGCCTTCGACAGCACCCCGGCGGCCAGCAGGGTCGCGATCGCGTTACGCGCGGCGGCCGTGGACACGGCGTTGCGCGTCGCGATCAGCTCGGCGGTGACGGCGGGGTGGCCGATCAGCTGGTCGGCGACGCGCCACGCGATGGAGTCCCGACGCGCCGAGATGCGTTCCTCCCAGGCGGCGCGAACCTCGCGCAGCTCGGCGAGGAGTTCTCGCCCGACGGCGGCGGCGTCCAGGGAGGCCCGCGCGAACTCGCCGACGATCGGAGCGGGATCCCCCAGGCGGTACGCCTCGAGCGCCCGGACGTAGGCACGCGTGTCGGCGAGCAGCCCGGCCGAGATGGGGACCGTGACGTGGCTGGTCAGGCGCTGCTGTCGCAGGTAGGCGTGGACGAGCGCGCGTCCCACGCGGCCGTTGCCGTCGACGAAGGGGTGGATCGTCTCGAACTGGGCATGCGCCACCGCGACGTGCGCGAGGGGCAAAGACGCGGGTTGCCCGAGGAACGACCACAGGTCGTCCAGGTTCTCCTCGACGCGGCTGTGGTGAGGGGGCACGAACGCGGCCCCCACCGGGCTGGAGCCCGATGTGCCGATCCAAACCTGCTCGTCGCGGACCCCGATGTGCAGCCCGGTGCTTCCCAGCAGCTCTCGCTGCAGCCCCACGACCGTCGCCGTGTCGAACACCCGTAGTGCCGAGGCGCCCTCTAGGGCGGCGACGTTCGCCTGGACGAGGCGGGCGTTGACGCTCTTCGACGCGCCGATCTCCGCGAGTGCCAGTTGCTTGGCCGACGCCGTCAGGTGCTCGATCTGGGACGACGACGACGCCTCCGATCGCAGAAGCACCGTGTCGATGGTGCCGAGTTCCAGAGTTCCGAACTCCTCGGTCATCTCCGCATCGAAGGCGGCGATCGCCTGTTGCGCGGCCCCCACCTGCGCTGCCGTCGGCGCCTCGATGAGGTCGGCGATGTCCCGCCCCGATATCGGTGGAACGATCGCGGCCTCGTAGGTGCGCCAGGAGTCGCGCCACTCCAGCCTCTCGGTGACGACCGCGGGCCACGTCATGATCTCGGCCAACCTTGCGCACAGAAGTCCATACGCAAGGATACGCTTTTATCCTTGCGTATGTCGATCTGTGCCTCGGCGTCGGCGCGTCGTCCTAGTGGTCGATTGGGGGCGGGTCCGGTCACAGCGGCCCCAGCAACGTTCTGTGCACGGCAGCTGCCAAGGCTAGAAACCGTCTATGGGTATCCACCGTTCACTTTTCGTGAAAATGCCTGAGGTCTAGCTAGTATTCACGGTAAATGTTGGAGGTGGGCATGCTCAACCGGGTGACGTTGGACCGGATCGACGCGCTGATCGAC
>DAONOU010000209.1:0-4733 GCA_035409265.1 Arachnia sp.
GCACCGTCTGCGCGCTGGGCAACCGCAAGAACGCGGTGTTCAACGAGGTGATCGCGCGCGACGGGATCGAGCCGTACCCGGGCTCGCTGCTGCTCGTCGAGCAGCTGGCCACCGCCGCGGTCCCGATGGCCGTCGTCTCGTCATCGAAGAACGCGCCCGCCGTGCTCGAGGCCGCCGACCTGGCCGACTACTTCCCGGTGATCGTCGACGGCAACGTCGCCGCCGCCGAAGGGCTGCCCGGCAAGCCCGCCCCCGACACGTTCCTGCGGGCCGCCGCACTGTTCGGCGTCGAGCCCTCCGATGCGGTCGTGGTCGAGGACGCCGTCTCCGGCGTCGCGGCGGGCGCGGCAGGCGGGTTCGGCCTCGTCGTCGGCGTGGACCGGGGCGTCGGCGCGGGCGAGCTGACCGACGCCGGGGCCGACCTGGTGATCTCCGACCTCGAGGAGCTGACCCGATGATCCGCGAGATCGCCGCCGACCCGTTGGACCGTCGCCGCTTCCCCGCCGATCCGTGGCGGCTCGTCGAGGTCGAGTACCGCGAGGGCGACGTCGGCACCACCGAGACGCTGTTCGCCGTCGGCAACGGCTACCTCGGCATGCGCGGCAACCCGGAGGAGGGGCGCACCAGCTACGCGCACGGCACCTTCATCAACGGCTTCCACGAGACCTGGCCCATCAAACACGCCGAGGAGGCGTTCGGGTTCGCCCACACCGGCCAGACCATCGTCAACGTCCCTGACGCGAAGCTGATGAAGGTCTACGTCGACGACGAGCCGCTCATCCTCTCGATGGCGGACCTCGACTCGTACGAGCGGGCCCTCGACTTCCGCGACGGCAGGCTCACGCGCACGCTGATCTGGCGCACCCCCGCGGGCAAGCGGGTGCAGATCCGCAGCTCGCGCATGGTCAGCTTCACCGACCGGCACCTCGCCCTGATGGAGCTGGAGATCACGCTGCTGGAGGGCGACGCCCCCATCGTCGTGAACTCGCAGGTGGTGAACCGCCAGGACGGCTTCACCGACTACCGGCGCCCGAACACCGGCGCGGAGGGCTGGGACCCGCGCCGCGCGGCCTCGTTCGGCGAGCGGGTCCTCCTCCCGCAGCTGAACTGGCACGACGAGTCCCGGATGGTGCTGTGCTACCAGGTCGCGCGCTCCGGCATGACGATCGGCGTGGGCGTCGACCACTCCATCGAGACGGCCAACCCGTACGAGTCCGTCACCTCCACGGAGGACGACATCGGCAAGCTCGCCTACCGCATCGAGGCCCGTCAGGGCGTGCCGATCGTGGTGCGCAAGGTGGTGGTCTACCAGACCTCGCGCGGCGTCCCCGCCAGCGAGCTGAACGACCGCTGCCGCCGCACCCTCGACCGGGTCGCCGAGTGGGGCTTCGCGCACTACTACGCGCGGCAGCGCGAGTGGCTCGACGAGTTCTGGCTCAACGCCGACGTCGAGACCGGCGGCCAGCCCGGCATCCAGCAGGCCGTCCGTTGGTGCCTCTTCCAGCTCGCGCAGGCCGCGGCCCGCAGCGACGGGCTGGGCATCCCCGCCAAGGGCGTCACCGGCTCCGGTTACGAGGGCCACTACTTCTGGGACACCGAGATCTACCTCGTGCCGTTCCTCATCTACACCTCGCCGCGCGTGGCGCGCAACGCCCTGCGGTTCCGGGTGAACCTGCTCCCGCAGGCGAGGGAACGGGCCGCTGTCATGTCACAGCGCGGCGCACTGTTCCCGTGGCGCACCATCAACGGCGAGGAGGCCTCCGCCTACTACGCGGCCGGAACCGCGCAATATCACATCGACGCCGACGTCGCCTTCGCCTTCGCGAAGTACCGCGACCTCACCGGCGACACCGCCTTCATGTACCGCGACGGCGCCGCCGTCCTCGTCGAGACGGCCCGGATGTGGGCCGACCTCGGGTTCTGGCGGATCGAGGCCGGGGGCGCGCGCTCGTTCCACATCCACGGCGTCACCGGCCCCGACGAGTACACCGCGGTGGTCAACAACAACATGTTCACCAACGTCATGGCGCGGGCGAACCTCCGCACCGCCGCGGCGCTCGTGCGCGAGATGCGCGAGACCGACCTGGAGGCCTACCACCGGCTCGTCGACGACCTGCAACTCGCCGAGGACGAGGTCGCCGAGTGGGACGCGTGCGCCGACGGGATGGTCGTCCTCTTCGACGAGACCTTCGGCATCCACCCGCAGGACGAGAAGTTCCTGACCTCCGAGCTGTGGGACCTCGAGAACACGCCCGACGACAAGCGCCCGCTGCTGCTGAACTACCACCCGCTGGTCATCTACCGGTTCCAGGTGCTGAAGCAGGCCGACGTCGTACTTGGCCTCTTCCTGCAGGGCGACCAGTTCACGCCCGACGAGAAGCGCGCCGACTTCGAATACTACGACCCGATCACCACGGGCGACTCGACGCTGTCGGGCGTCGTGCAGTCGGTGATCGCCGCCGAGGTCGGCTACCAGGAAATGGCCATGCAGTACTTCCTGAGCGGCCTCTACGTCGACCTCGCCGACCTGCACTCGAACGCCCGCGACGGCGTCCACATCGCCTCCACGGGCGGGGTGTGGAACGCGCTGGTCTACGGCTTCGGCGGCCTGCGCGACCATCACGGCAGGATCACGTTCGACCCGCGGCTGCCCCAAGGCTGGTCCCACCTGACGTTCCCCCTCCAGATCCGGGAGTCGCGGCTGCGCGTGCACATCGAGCCGGGATCGGTGACGTTCACCGTCGAGACCGACGGCCCGGTCGAACTGGCGGTCCGCGGGATCCCCTACGTCGTCGTTCCCGGAGAGCCCACCGTCGTCCCGCTGGCCGACCAGGGCCCGCGGCGGGCATCGCTCACCGGAAGCCACCCGCTCGTCGGGCTGCACCGCGAGGACGGCTCGGTCGTTCAGGCCGTGGTGCCGGAGTCGCACCTGCAAGACGGCATGGTCAGCGAGGACTAGGGGTGTCGGTCGAGGTGGCGGGCCTCGTCCCCGAGGCCTTCGAGTCCGGCTTCGACGACGGGGCGTTCGCGCTGGTCGGTGACGGCCGGCTGCGCCGCCTTGCCGTGCGCCTCGGCGAGGGCTGGCTGACACAGCGGCCGATCGAGGAGGCCGTCGGCGCGGTCGCGGAGCACGAGGCCGGCGCGCTGGCCCACATCCGGGTGAGCGGTGGTCGTCGGCTGCGGCTGGAGGTCACGCTGGAGTCGGTGTCCGACGACGTGCTCGTGCTTCCCGGGCCGGCCATGCTGGTCGACGGGGAGCGAGGCCCGATCAGCTGGCACGTCGGCGCCTCCGCGGAGATCGTGCTGCCCTCGGAGGAGGGGCCGGGCGTCCTCACGCAGCGCCGAGGGCTCTCCTCGCCGGGCGATGCGCCCGGGGTCAGTTACCCGCTGGGCGAGCAGGTCACCCTCGCGCCGCGGCAGGTCCTCAGCGCCGCCTGGACCTACGAGGCCTACCCTGGAGGGCCGCTCGACGTGCCGGGCGAGCAGTCCTGGCTGCCGCTGGTGCGCTACGTGCCGCTCGGCGAGTCGGTCGAGGTCAGCGCGCCCGACGGCACCGTGACGCTGGAGGGCGAGGGGAGCGTCGACGAGTCGGACGGAGAGTTCGAGATCCATCCGCCGGGCGGCCTCAGCCACATCGTCGTGTGGAGCGCGGCCGGGCCGTCGCGCGTCGAACTGGGTGCCCACCTGAGGTTGGATGAGCTGCGCCACGAGGTCGCCTGGGGCGCCGGCGACTCCGACGTATGGGCATACGTCGCGGCGCGGCACCTGCTGGACGGGCCGCAGAACGAGGTGCTCCTCGACACGGTAGACCGCGTGCTGGCGGAGTACGCGGACCAGCCGACGGCGTGGTCGGTCTGCGCCGCGCAGCTGGCCGTGATGCTCGGCCTTCCGGCCCCGAACCTCGACGAGGCCGCGGCCGCGGTGCTCGCCGGCGGCCGCGCGGATGATGCGATCCTGCTCGCGCTGCACGGCATCGCGCCCGAGGCGCTGGCCGGAGGGTGGCCCGTCGGGGATCTGGCCGAGGCCGGGATCGAGGCCGTCGCGAGCCTCAGCTACGGGCGCCCCCACACCGACGGCCGCCCCGAGCGCGGCCGCGACGTCGCCGTCGCCAAGCTCTTCGCCGCCGCGCTGGGCGAGCGCGAGGAGGGCCTCCACGTCGCCGCGTACGCCCGCTCCGCGGAGGCCCGCCTCCTGTGCCGGCTGACCAAGCGCCCCGACCCGCTGGACATCGCCTGGCTGTCGGTGAACTCGGGGTAAGCGCTGAAAGACGCGCGCCGCGACTTGGAGGCACTTCTGGGAGTCAAGAAGGAGGTCAAAGAGCTTTTGCGGCCGCGCGGGATCTCTGAACGTACAGACTCATCGCCGTCATCTGCATGGCTGCAGCCGAGTAGCAGGTGGCAACGAAGCTGTTGTCATTGAGCGAGACCACGGCGGTGAACCCACCCGGGATCTTCAGTCCGTAGTTCGTGTCGGAGAGTAAGTTCATGGCACCCATTTCGCCATGCTGGACTCCCGAGAGCTCTCGCCACTTCAGGAGATGAAAGTCTGGATGCACACCTTCCATTGCAGTCAGTGAGCGAAGCCTCGGGATCTCATCGGTGAGGATCACCTTCGCCGTCAAGTCCTTGCGGCTCATGTTGAGAACCGTAGCCTCGTCCTCGTAGCGTCGCTTGATCTCACGGTCTCTGGCCTCAGCTCGGAGCACGTCGTCGTGGCCGGCCGCGCCTGAGATC
>DAONOU010000210.1:0-4728 GCA_035409265.1 Arachnia sp.
CCCCGAGATCTACCTCAACGCCTGGTACGGCGAGCCCAAGGTGGAGACGGGCATCCCGGAGTCGATCTACACGCTGAACACCGACGGCCTGCAGCCCGTCATGGGCGACGACGGCGAGGTGTTCCGCGCGCGGATGCTCCCCGGCGCCGACATGCCCCTGCCCGACGGCCTGGGTTCCATCTCGTTCGACGGCTGGCAGCGCTGGGTGAAGCTCCAGGTCAGCCAGACCCCGGGCAACGCCCTGACGCTGATCTCGATCATCGTGGGCGTCGCCGGCCTCACCGTCAGCCTCTTCGTGCGGCCGCGGCGCCTGTTCGTCCGGCTGGGCGACGGCGTCGCCACCGTCGGCGGCCTCGACCGCACCGACGCCGCGGGCGGGCTCGACGTCGAGGTGGCCGACCTGCTCGCTGCGGCGACCGGGTCGGCCGAATCCGGCGCGTCGGGGCACAATGGGGACGCGCCTTCCCCCGTCGTCGATCAGGAGCAGCCCGAATGACGCTTTCCGAGTGGTCCTACACCGCGACGGTGACTGCCGCCGTGCTGTACCTGGTGGCGTTCGCGCTGCACTCCTTCGAGTGGTCCTCGGCGCGCGGGTTGGCGGCCGTGCGGCCGGGCGACGGCAGCGAGGACGCCGCGCGCGTCCGCGTCGACTTCTACGGCCGGCTCGGCCTCATGGTCACCGGGCTGAGCGCGGTGCTGCACGTGGCAGGCGTCGTCCTCCGCGGCGTCGCCGCGCAGCGCCCCCCGTGGGGCAACATGTACGAGTTCATCACGACCGCGCTGGCCTTCGTGGTGCTCATCTACCTCGTGTGCGCCGTCCGGTTCGGCATGCGCTGGCTGGGCCTCGGCGTGACGCTGATCCTCACGGTCGGCCTCGGCCTCGCCGTCACGCAGTTCTACGTCGAGGTCGCCCCGTTGATGCCCGCGCTGCACAGCGCGTGGTTCATCTTCCACATCATCGCCGCCTGTGCGGCGGGGGCCGCGTTCAACGTGGGCGCCATCGCCGCCGTCCTCTTCCTCATCCGGGAGCGGGCCGAGCGGCGCGCCGCGGAGGGGGGCGCGGAGATCACCGGCTACCTGGCCAAGCTGCCGTCGTCGGCGCGCCTTGACCTCTTCTCCTACCGCATGCACGCGTTCGGCGTGCCGCTCTGGACGTTCGTCATCGTCGCCGGCGCCATCTGGGCGCAGTACGCGTGGGGCCGGTTCTGGGACTGGGACCCGAAGGAGACCTGGTCGTTCATCACCTGGCTGGTCTACGTCGCCTACCTGCACGCCCGCGCCACCGCCGGGTGGCGTGGCCGCCCCGTCGCCATCATCGCGGTCATCGGCGTGGTCACGTTCTGGTTCAACTTCGTCGGGGTGAACCTGCTGTTCAACGGCATGCACTCGTATTCGGGGATCTAGGCCGGTGCCGGCACACGAGTCGCCGGACTGGCTGGTCCGGATCTACGAGGAGCAGGGGAGTTCCCTGCACCGGCTCGTCGTGCTGCTCGGCGCCGAGGCGCAGTCCGGGCGGATCGTGCGCAGCGCGCTGCTCGCCCTGCACCGCCGCGGCCACCGCATGATCGACCCGACGGAGCGGGTCGAGTTCCTTCAGGAGCACACCGTCCACCTTTCCCGGGCGGCGCGGCTCGCGCAGGACCCGCTCGTCCTGCCCGAGGTCGACGACGCGCGGCAGGCCGAGCTGCTCCGCGCCGTGTCGGAGCTGCCGCCGCGCACCGCGGAGATCCTCGTCGTCAGCCACTACCTCTCGACCTTCGGGCCCGAGCTCGCGGGCATCATGCGCCAGTCGGTGCGCGGCTGCAACCAGCGGATGGAGGCGGCGCTCGAGTCGCTGCGCGCCCGGGTCGGCGATCCCACGCCGGGCAGCCAGCCCGGCGTGATCGAGTCGCTGTCGCAGGAGCTGACCGCCGCGCTGCGCTCCGCCGCGCGCACGGTGCAGGCGCCGGGCACCGACACGCTGCTCGGCGAGCTCGCCGAGCTGTCCGGCCCGTACCGCCGCAGGGTCGGCCCGCGCACCGTGGTGCTGCTGACGGTGACCGCGCTGCTGCTCGGCCTCGCCCTCGCGCTGCTGACCCGCCCGGACGCGGCGCCTGCCGTGACGGCCACCCCCCAGCCCAGCGTGACCGCCACCCCCGGGTCGACGAGCTCGCTGCCCGCGAAGGTGCAGGCGGTGGTCTACTACGTCGGCCGCTCCGACGGCCTGCTGTTCCGGGAGACGCGGGGGCTGCCGTCGTCGGAGAACCTCGTCGGCGCGGTGGTCGAGGCCGTGTTGAGCCTTGCGCCGCTCGACCCCGACTACAAGACGGCCTGGGGTCCCGGGCAGCTGATCGGCGCGGAGGAGGCCGACGGGACGATCGTCGTCGACCTGACAGCCGAGGCATACAGCGACATCGACGGCGCCCGCCAGGCCGCGCAGGCGCGGTCCCAGGTGATCTACTCGCTGGTGGCGTTGCTGAAGCAGCCCGATCTCCGCGTGCGGTTCCTCATGGAGGGCGGCCCGCCGCCGGAGGAGTTCCGCAACCCGAACGGCTTCGGCGCGCGCGGCCTGACCCCGGTGACGCCGGTGATGGTCACCGCGCCGCGCAACGGCGCGAAGTTCCCCGTCGGCGAGGTCGTCATCACGGGCCTCGTGCAGCCGGGGGTCGGCTCGCCGTACATCCGCGTGACCGACATCGACTCGGAGGCCGTCATCGTGGACGTCGAGGCCACCGTGAGCAGCACGACCGACGACGACGGCTGGCACGCCTGGTCGGCCGAGGTGAGCCTCGGCGCGGGCAACTACGACATCCGCGCCTCGGTCGTCAGCGGCGACCCCGCCGAGGTGGTCGCGGAGAACAAGGCGATCAAGGTCGGCTAGCGAGGAGCGTCACGGGCCGAACGGAAACCGCCACGCTGTGTCCGCGGCTTGTGGCCTTTCGGTCAGGACGACGGTGCGACGTACTCGTGCCGCAGGTCGGTCACCCTTGCGATGTGGCCGAAGTCGTGGTCTGCTGCAAGCACCGTCGCCTCGTTGACCAGGGCATACGCGGCGATGAGGATGTCCGTCGGGCCAGCGGCGCGCGCGAGACCCGCATTCCACAACGCCCCCTGGATGTCGAGCACCAGCGACTCATCGGGCGCCCGCTCGAGTGGAAACCCCAGAGAGATCTGTTCCCGGTAGTGGGCGTGCTCGGCCGGGGTGCGGGCGCTGTGGCAGAACTCGAGGACCTGTGGCGGGCAGGTGACGAAGAGGTCAGACGGCGCCCGCTCGATGCGGCGGAGCCTTTCGACCATGTGGGTGTCCCCGGTGATCGCGCGCGCCCACACCGAGTTGTCGACGAGGTAGTCGGTCACGATTCGGGGTCGGGGTATGAGATGACCGGGGCGCCGAGCCCTTCCGGGAGGTCGGCGAGTTCCAGGATGCCGTCGATCATCGCCCCCTTCTGCTTCGACGCGATGAGCCGGCGCAGCGCGAGGTCGAGCACGGCGCGGTTCGACTTCTCGCCGGTGAGTGTCCGAGCTCTTTCGAGCAGCTGGGGATCGAGGTCGACGCTTGTTACCGCCATGGCAGCCCCTTCGACGTTGTATATGGTCGAGTATATAATGATGCCACGCGGTGCTTCCAGCCGGTTCATGCACGTGAGCAGCACGACCGACGACGACGGCGGGGCATTTCCGCCCGGCACGTCCTCGCCGCCCTACATGTGCCGCGTCGAGTCCATTCGTTGATGCAGGATTCGGATGACGTCGACGCCGACTGGACTCTCGACATAGAACACGACGTGGCTGCCGATGGGGTAGCGCCTGTAGCCTTCGCGGATCTCGTCGCAGCGGCGCCTGCGGCTGGGGTGCCCGGCGATGCGCTCGATCGCGGCTCTGATCTCGGTCACGTACACCTCTGCCTGGGCGAGGTCCCACCGCTCCTGCGTGTAGTCCCAGATCGACGATAGGTCCCGCTGCGCCGCGGGCGTGAGCCGGTAGGTGCTCACGACTTCTTCGCCGCGATGAACGCGTCGAAGTCGAAGGCTTCGGGGGCACCGCTCGCCTCGCCGGCGGCGAGGGCGGCGCGCAACGCGGCCAGGTGCGTCTCGCGGTCTTCCAGGAGCCGGAGCCCCGCGCGCACGACCTCGCTCGCGGACCGGTAGCGCCCCGTCGCGACCTCCCGGGCCAGGAACGCGGAGAAGTGATCGTCCAGACTGATCGACGTGTTCGTGCTCATGCCCGGAGAGTACCAAGAATTGGTAACTTAACGAGAACCTGCCAATGCCCAGGTCCTCCAGGAGCGTGGCTGCAAACGTTCGATCTGCGCCACGCCAAGCGGTATCTCGGCTGTTTCCGTCAGCAATCTGACGGAGACAGCCGAGATAAGCCGATTGGCGTCACGGATCGAACGGAAACCGCCACGTTGTCGCCGCAGGCGGGGTATGTAGTTCCCTCAGTGGGTCGCGATCCGGCGCGCGAGGGCGAGGGTCGGCTCGTCGGGTTGAGCGTCTGGCGCCCAACCTTGGACCGACTCACCGTCGTTCCAGGACGTCCAACGGGTCCAGGCGCATCGCACGCCAGGCGGGGTAGGTGCTGCCAAGGACGAGCATGAGGGCTGAGCCCAGCCCGAGCGTCGCCACGCCAGTCGGGCGTACGAGCCGGAGGTCGGCGTGGAACGCCGACCTGCCGAAGGACTCGACGAGCGGGGCGGTGGAAGCTCTGGAACACCGTCCCCACCAGGCGCCCGCGCAGCCGCGACAGTTG
>DAONOU010000211.1:0-4700 GCA_035409265.1 Arachnia sp.
GTGGGCGTTTCTCGGCACGGCCGGATCGTCGTTCCACCGCGTGACCCAGACCCAGCAACCCGGCCTGCTGTGGCCCGGCTGGTCCACGGAGTCGATCGCGGAGAAGGCGACGACCACAGGCGTCGCTTGGAGATTGACGGGCGTCACGGGACCCGGTGAGTTCGCGCTCTACCAGATCGGGGCGTTCGGCGACGTGGACGTGCTGTTCAACACCCGCGACGGCATCACGAGCGCCGACGGCTTCGAGATCCCCAAGGTGACCCACGCGCACGGCACCTGGGCGTTCAGCGCCGAGGGCAACTACTGCCTCTCCTTCGAGCGATCGACGACGCTGGCGTCCGGCAAGGGGGTCAAGGACTCGTTCGGGATCGCCGTCGCGGTCGGCGCGGCCGATGTGACGCGCGTCGACCCCCGCGACTGCCAGGGCACGGACGAGCCGGCCCCGCTCGCTCTCACGGCGGCGACGCCGAGGATCTCGGGAACCGCTCAGGTCGGCAGGAAGCTCACCGCCAAGCCGGGCTCGTGGAAGCCCGCACAGGTGACGCTGAAGTACCAGTGGCTGCGCAACGGAAAGAAGATCGCCAAGGCCACGAAGTCCGGCTACACCCTCACCGCCACGGACAAGGGCGCCAAGATCACCGTCACAGTGACCGGGTCGAAGTCCGGGTACACCACCGTGGCCAAGACCTCCGCCAAGACCGCAAAGGTCAAGGCCGGGAGACTGACCGCCACGCCGACCCCGAGGATCTCCGGCACCGCGAAGGTCGGCAAGAAGCTCACCGCCAAGACGGCAACCTGGAGACCCGCGAAGGTGAAGGTCACCTACCAGTGGTACCGCAACGGCAAGAGGATCGCCAAGGCCACGAAACCCACGTACACCCTGACCAGAGCCGACAAGGGAAGGAAGGTCACGGTCAAGGCCAAGGGCGCCAAGCCGGGCTACACCACGGTGACCAAGACCTCCAAGGCCACCGCGAAGGTCAGGTAGCCGATCCACGACTGTCGCGGCCATCTCGTCCTATGGGGAGCCCGGACCGGGCCGTCGGCTGTAACGTCGGTGCATGGACTCAGACCTTCGCGAGTGGTTGCTCGACTCCGACCCGGCGCTGCGGTGGCAGGTCGAACGGGATCTGCTCGGCGCCCCGCCCTCGGTGTGGGAGGCGACCCGCGCCCGGGTCCCGCTCGAGGGCCTCGGCGCCGCGCTGCTCGCCCGGCAGGGCGACGACGGCCAGTGGGCCGGCGGCGCCTACTTCCCGGCAGGCTATTTCGACAGCCCCGAGCAGGCCGAGCCGGGGCAACCGTGGATCGCGACGACGTGGTCGTTGAAGGACCTGCGCGACTGGGGCGTCGACGCCGCCGTGCTCGGCGACACCGCGGCGCGGCTCGACGCGAACTCGCGCTGGGAGTACGACGACCTGCCCTACTGGGGCGGCGAGGTCGACGTATGCATCAACTCGTACACGCTCGCGACAGGGGCCTGGCTGGGCGCCGATGTCTCCCGGCTGGTCGCCTGGTTCCGCGACCATCGCCTGGCCGACGGCGGCTGGAACTGCGAGGCCGAGGAGGGCGACTCCGTCCGCTCCTCGTTCCACTCCACCCTCAACGCGCTGCGCGGCATCCTCGCCTACGAGAAGCTCACCGGCGACACCGCGCTCCGCGAGGCCCGACGCGGCGGCGAGGAGTACCTGCTCACCCGGCGGCTGATGTACCGCGCGTCCACAGGCGAGGTCGTCGACCACTTCGTCACGCACTTCATGTACCCCAACCGCCACGTCTACAGCGCGCTCGCCGCGCTCGACCACTTCCGCGAGGCGTCGCAGCTCGACGGAACCGCGCCCGACCCGCGGCTGGCCGACGCCGTCGACCTCGTCCGCTCGAAGCGGCGGCCCGACGGCGCCTGGCTCCAGGAACACAAGCTGGCGGGCCGGACCTGGTTCGACGCGGATGCCCCGGTGGGCGAGCCGTCGAAGTGGCTGACGCTGATCGGCACCCGCGTCCTCGACTGGTGGGA
The DNA here is from genome assembly GCA_035409265.1 of Arachnia sp. Classification (GTDB taxonomy): domain Bacteria; phylum Actinomycetota; class Actinomycetes; order Propionibacteriales; family Propionibacteriaceae; genus Arachnia. The sequence continues at coordinate 2,012 of DAONOU010000211.1, forward strand.
CGGTCAGTGACCGACGCCTAGCTCCCCGGAGAGCCGCGCCTGGAACGCGCTGGTGCTGCGCCGTCATCAGCGACTCCATCAACCCCAGGCGGGCCATGGCCGGCGCGTAGGGCGCGATGAAGCCGGGCCTGCGGGTGCCCACTCCGCGAGACCCGCCCGCCTCAGCCGTCGAGGGGGATCCTGACCACGTCGGTGGCGTTGCCTGCCTGATCGAGGCCGTAGATGCAGTAGGTCGCGGGCAACTGATCGGCCATGAGGGTCAGGGGCACGATGAAGAAGTCCTGGAACGTCTCGGGGGCGGGGCACTCCGCGTCGCCGGGCACCCAGGTGAACCGCACCGTCGAGAGCTCCGGCGGGTTCAGGAACGGGAAGACGGTGACGTTGCCGTCGCCCAGATCCTCGACCGACGCGCCGGGCTGGAAGAGCGGCGGCGTGCGGTCGACCTCGAAGAGGACCGTCGCGGCGCCCGCGTAGTCGTCGTTCGCGACCGCGCACAGCGCGTAATGGCCCTCGACCTCGGGAAGCGTCACCGGAACGACGCGGCCCTCGTCCCAGTCGTACTCCGTGGCCGGAACCGTCACGGCCTCGGCGCCGTCGTACGTGGCCGGGTCCGCGCAGACCCCGGAGCCCGTGAGCTCGACGAGCGCGGTGCGCACGGGCGCCGAGTCGCCGACGGCGGGGTTCAGGGCGAGGTTGGCCATGGCCGTCGCATTGTTCGCGTCCGGGAGGTCACCGCCGCGGAAGATCCCGCCGCCGCTGTTGGCCCACACCGACGCCGTCTCGAGCGGACACGCGCCGCCGAGGGCGAAGGCGCCCCCGGCGTCGAAGCAGCGGCCGATGCCGGCCACGGAGACGGCATACGACGTCTCCTCGACCATGGTCGGGCCGTCGTCGCCCAGCTCGCACGGCCGGTTGAGGAAGCAGTGGCCCCCGTTGGCGGCCGCCGCCGACCAGGTCGTCGTGTTGATGACAGCGGCGATGGCCTCGGGCCCGCCGTCGGCGCCGACGGTCAGCAGCGGCGAGCCGGAAGAACCCTGCCGGACGCCGGGGCAGTCGTTGGCCCACGCGCCCCGCCACAGCCAGGTGAACTCGATGAGGTCGGTCTGATGCGTGAGGGTGCAGTCCCCGCCGCGGAGCACCCACTTCTCGAAGTCGACGTCCTGGACCGGCGCCGCGATGTTGCGGACCGACGTGTCCTCCGCGGGCTCCTCGTCGACGATCGGGATGGGCCGGATGCCGAGGGCCTTGAGCTCGCCCAGCGACTCCTTGAGCCGCACGATCGAGACGTCGCGCCCGCGCATCGTCGAATACTCGAGCACCTCGGCGTTGACCGCGTAGGGAGAAGGATTGTCGTGGGTGTCGAGGAGGAAGCCCTGGCCGAACCAGTCCTCGCCGATCGTCACCGACTGCGGCGGGCGCCCGACGTCGCCCGTGCAGTGCCCGTTGGTGAGGATGTAGGCGGGCCCGTCGTCGACGCCGGTGTCGACGACGGTGCCCGTGCAGTTCGACCCCATCTCGAGCCGTGCGACTCCCGTGAAGCCACCGAGTTCGGCCAGGGAGAGCGGCGCCGCGAGGTCGGGGAGGGGAGCGCCGACTCCGGGGAGGTCCGGGGTCTCGCTCTCGGTCGGGACGGACGGGGGAGACGACGGGGACTCGCCGGGCGGCGTCCCGCCCGTGCAGGCGGCGAGTGCGAACGCCATCGCGCCCGCCGCGATCGTCGCCCCTGCCCGGCGCCAGTGCCTCGTCCCCATGCGGCGATCTTAAGCGGAGCCGGCCGAACCGGCTACCACTGGCAGAGGCGGACCCCTAGAAGTGACGGATGCGCCGCGTCACTTCGTGGCGAGGGCGACGCGGCGCTCCTGCCGGTCGACACGACGGCGGGCTCCGGCGAGTAGGCTGAGGCATGACTTTCGCCAATGTAGGCATGCTGGGAACGCTGCCGGGTAAGCGCGACGAACTCGTCGAGATGCTCACGAGGTGGAGCCCGGAGCTCGCCGAGGCCGGATGCCTGCTCTACGAGGTGGGGGTCAACGACGACTTCCCCGACACCGTGTTCGTCGCCGAACTGTGGGCGTCGGAGGATGCCCACCAGGCGTCGCTGCAGCTCGACAGCGTCCGCGCGGCCATCGGCAAGGCCATGCCGCTGCTCTCCGGCGAGGTGGACGGGACCAGGTTCAGCGTCCTCGGCTCGCCGCTGCGCGAGTGACCGCTCAGGTGTCGCGCTCGACCTTCAGCACCTCGCCGGTGGTGGCGTCGACGTAGATCTCGAAGCGTCCGCCGGCGTCGGCGCGGACCAGCAGCTCCCAGACGACGGCGCCGCGTTCGGTGTCGAGGTCCAGCTCGATGATCTGGCCGGGCGTGTTGCCGAGCGCGATGCCGATGGCCTCGGCAGCGGTGACCTTCGGGGCGGTGGACTGCACCCTGCTGAGCCGGGCGTCGCGCTCGCGCGTCACCTCACCCGACGCGGCGTCGATGTACAGCTCGACGCCGGTGCCGTTCTCGCGGAGCACGGTCACCTCCCACCTGCGGGGCTCCGCGTCGACCTCGACGACCGCGCCGGGGGCGTGGGCCAGCGCGGCCTCGATGGCGCCGACGGCGTCGAGCGGGCCGGCCGGGGCCTCGGTGGCGGGCGTGTCGTCGTCCGTCTCGGTCTCCTCGGGAGCGGGCGACGTCTCCGTCTCCGTCACGG
>DAONOU010000212.1:0-4620 GCA_035409265.1 Arachnia sp.
CGCCGTCTCGGGGTCGGCGTCGACGGCGACCACCCGCAGACCCGCCTCGAGGAACGCCATGGCATCGGCCCCGATCCCACAGCCGAGGTCCCAGACCTCGGTCACGCCCGCGTCAACGAAGCGTCGTGCGCGCCAGCGGGCAACCGCGCGTCGGGTCGCCTGCTCCAGCCCGTCGCGGGTGAACAGCATCTCGTCGGCCCGGTCGAACTTGGCCGCGGCCTTGCGCCGCAGCACCGCCTGCCCGAGCGCCCACGCCGCGTCGTCGGCCCCGAAGCTGCGCCTCAGCCGCTCCCCCGCGCCCAGCGACGCCGGGTCGGCCTCGGCCATCGCCGCGGCGAGCGCGTCCTCTCTCAACCCGGCTACAGCAGCTCGCGGGTGTCCAGCTCGACGACGCGGTCGCCCAGCGACTCGAGGAGGGCGTGGCGCTCCTCGCGGCGCTTGCGCTGCTCGATCGGGTTGGGCACCGGCGCGGCCGCGAGCAGGCGCTTGGTGTACTCCTGCTGCGGGTTGAGCAGCACGTCCTCGCGGGTTCCCGCCTCCACGATCTTGCCGTACTGCATCACGACGACGCGGTGGGCCAGCGAGTCGATAACGGCCAGGTCGTGCGAGATGAACAGGCACGCGAAGCCGAACTGGACCTGGAGGTCGGTGAACATCGCGAGCACCGAGGCCTGGACCGACACGTCGAGGGCCGAGGTCGGCTCGTCGGCGATCAGCAGGTCCGGCTTGAGCGCGAGCGCCCGCGCGATGGACACGCGCTGACGCTGACCGCCGGAGAGCTCGTGCGGGTAGCGGTTGTACGCCGACCGCGGCAGCTGAACCGCCTCGAGGAGCTCGTGGACGCGGGCCTCGCGCTCCTTCCCGTTGCCGATGCCGTGGACGCTCAGCGGCTCGGAGATCACGTCGCCGATCGGGAACCGCGGGTTCAGCGACGCCGCGGGGTCCTGGAAGATGACGCCGATCCGCTTGCGCAGGCTCTTCAGCTCCTGACCCTTGATCGAGAGCAGATCCTTGTCGAGGACGCGCACCTGGCCGGACTCCGAGGGAATCAGGCCGAGCAGCGCGCGGCCGATGGTCGACTTGCCGGAACCCGACTCGCCCACCAGGCCGACGATCTCGCCGCGCTTGACGTCGAAGCTCACGTCGTCGACCGCGCGGAAGGGCTTCTTACCCTGCCGCTTGTACTCGACAACCAGGTTCTCGACCGACAGCGCGGTCTCCGCGCCCGCGGCCACCTCCTTGGGAGCCACGCCGAACTGGCCGTGGCCGTCGCCCAGGTGCGGAACCGCGGCGAGCAGCTTCTGCGTGTAGGGGTGCTTGGGGTTGATCAGCACCTCATCGACGGGGCCGCGTTCCACGATGTTGCCCTTGAACATCACCGCGACGTTGTCGGCCATGTCGGCCACGACGCCCATGTTGTGCGTGATCAGCAGGATGCCCGTGTTGAGCTTGTCCTTCAGCGAGCGCAGCAGGTCGAGGATGTCGGCCTGCACGGTCACGTCGAGCGCGGTCGTCGGCTCGTCGGCGATGATCACCTCGGGATCGCAGGTCAGCGCCATGGCGATGACGACGCGCTGCCGCATGCCGCCCGAGAGCTCGTGCGGGAACTGGCTGACGCGCCGCTCGGGCGCGGGGATGCCGACGGCGGCCAGCAGGTCGATGGCGCGCTGCCACGCCTCGCGGCCGAACGCGACGCCATGCACCTCCATCGACTCGGTCAGCTGCTCGCCGATCTTGATGACGGGATTCAGCGCCGTCATCGGCTCCTGGAACACCATCGCGACGCGGCGGCCGCGGATGGCGCGCAGCGCGCGGCCGGACAGCTCGCCGACGACCTTGTCGCCGACGACGGTGCGGCCGTCGATCCGGGCGGTCTTGGGCAGCAGGCCGAGCGCGGTGGTCGCGGTGACGGACTTGCCCGAGCCGGACTCGCCCACCAGCGCCATCACCTCGCCGGGCTCGACGGTCAGGGACAGGCCCTTGACGGCGTGGACGGTGCCGAACTCGGTGCGGAACTTGACGTCCAGGTTGTCGAACTCGAGCGCGGCGTTCTCGCCCGTGAAAACGGTCTTGGTCTCAGTCATGGCCTACTCCTCAGTCCATCTGCTGACGGGGATCGAACGCGTCGCGCAGGCCGTCGCCGATGAAGTTGACGCACAGCGAGATCACGAGGATGAACATGCCGGGGATCCAGAACAGCCACGGCCGGGTGGTCAGCGCGTTCTGGTACTCCGACACCAGCAGGCCGAGTGACGTGTCGGGGGCCCGGACGCCGAAGCCCAGGAACGACAGCGCCGTCTCGAGCAGGATCGCGGCCGAGATCAGCAGGGTCGCGTTGACCACGATGGTTCCCAGCGCGTTGGGCAGGATGTGGCGGACGATGATGCGCGGCGCGGGAGTGCCGAGCGCGCGGGCGGCCATCACGAACTCGCGCTCGCGCAGCGAGAGCACCTCGCCGCGCACCAGCCGCGCAAGGCCCGTCCACGACACCACCGCGAGGACGAGCGCGAGCACGACGATGTTGGCGCCGGCCATGCGGCCGAGCACCGCGGCGAGAACCAGCGTCGGGATGATGATGAACAGGTCGGTGGCTCGCATCAGGAACGCCTCGACGAGGCCGCGGAAGTAGCCGGCGATCGCGCCGACGACGGTGCCGATGATGGTGGCGAGGATGCCGACGGTGAAGGCCACGAACAGCGACTGCTGGAGGCCGCGCATCACCAGCGAGAAGTAGTCCTTGCCGATGGTGTTCTGGCCGAACGGGTGCTCGCCCAGCGATGGCGGGAGGAACTGGATGGTCGGTCGCGCCTCGTTGACGATCGGGAACGGCGTCACGTAGTCCTTGCCCCACCAGCCGGGGATGGGGCCCCACCCGATCGAGGTGAAGGCGATCAGCACGACGAAGACCAGCACGATGAGCGAGACCATCGCCGCCTTGTGCCGGAGGAATCGGCGCAGCACCAGCTGGCCCTGCGAATACGACCTGGTGTTGGTGGTCTCGACGTCGTCCTCGATGGAGTACTGGTCCTGGGGCTCGACGGCGGGGAGCGTGTTGTTCGGGTCACTCATCTCAGGCTCCTTAGCGCGCGATCCGCGGGTCGAGGAAGGCGTAGGCGATGTCGGCGACGAGGTTCATCAGCACCGCCGCGGTGCCGGTGACCAGGAAGAACGCCATGACGGGGGCCGGGTCGACGGTGTCGAGGCCGGCCTTGAACAGCGCACCCATGCCCTGCCAGCCGAACACCGTCTCCGTGATCACCGCGCCGCCGATCAGGCCCGCGAAGTCGAACGCGACGATGGTCGCCAGCGGGATCAGCGAGTTGCGGAACGCGTGGCGGGTGATCACCTTGCGCTCCGAGACGCCCTTGGAGCGGGCCGTGCGGATGTAGTCCTGGTTCAGGACGTCCAGCATCGAGGCGCGCGTGTAGCGGGTGTAGCTCGCGATCGAGATCAGCGTGAGCACGACGGTGGGGAGGATCAGGTGCGTCGCGGTGTCGATGAAGTGGCCCCAGAAGCCCGCCTCGAAGTTCGGCGTCGCCGACCCGATCGTCGGGATGGGGCGCGGCTGCAGCTTGATGTAGGCGGCCCAGTTGCTGAGCGCGAGGTCGGCGAGCGCCACGAGCGAGGCGACGACCGCCAGGACCGACGACGCCGAGATCGCCTGGCGCCGCGAGAACCCGCCCCAGGCGTAGCCGCTCACCACGGCAACCACGACGGCGATGGCGAGGCACGCGAAGAGCAGCAGCATGCTCGGCTGCTTCATCAGGGTGCCGCGCATCAGCGCGTAGCCGACGATCGAGACGATCGCCGTGGTGGCCACCGCGTTACGCACGCGGTGGTTCTTGAAGCCCGAGGTCATCACGATGATGATGGCCGCGGCGGCCAGCACGACGATGGCGTAGATCGGGAGGCCGATGGCCGGGCGGCGGAACCAGGTCACCGCGTCGAAGTAGAAGAAGGTGCCGGCGAACACGACGAAGGCGGCGCCGAAGCTGATCAGCCGGCGCTTCATGGGTCCGCCGATCGCCGCGGTGAGGATGAACGCCAGCACCGCGGCTATCACCACTATCGACGTCGGACTGAAGTGCGCGTCGACGATCCAGTTGTTGAACTCGATGGCGGCGTAGTGCTTGAGCAGCACCGCGGCCCAGAAGACGGGAAGCGAGAAGAAGACGAAGGCCATGAAGGTGACGGCGTAGTCGAAGCCGCTGTACTGCCGGATGGCGGTGACGATGCCGAGGACCACGCCGATCACGATGGCGAAGACGGTGGCCAGGACGACCAGCCGAAGGGTCGACCCCGCCGCGGCGATCACCAGCTCGTTCACGCCGCGCCCCTGGCGATCCTGGCCGAGGTCGCACTGCCCGATCAGGCACTTCGCCGCCCCACCCAGCCACGAGAAGTACCGCTCGTACCAGGGATTGTCAAGGCGCATGAGTTCGGTGCGCTGCTTGATGAGGTTGTCCCGGTTCGGGGCGTTCGACTCGCGGAGGTCCGACAGCGGGTCGCCCGAGTTGATCGTGAGCACGAACATCAGGAGCGAGCCGAGCAGGAGGACGACGAGGGATATACCCAGCCGTTTGGCGATATATCTGATCACTAGGAGGTCCTTCGGTTGAG
>DAONOU010000213.1:0-4610 GCA_035409265.1 Arachnia sp.
TCGAGATCCGGAAGTTCAGGCAGGAACGGAGCCTCGAGCGGCGCTACTCCGCCGACGCAACTCACTTACGGTGCGCACGAGGCTGACCAGCATCAGCCAGCCGCCGCAGGCCCACCAGAGGGCCTGGACGATCGGGTCGGCGTCGGGACGCTGCACGATCAGGATCGCCGTCATCGCTGTCCAGCCGAGCGTCGCCACCACGTTGTAAGCCATCAACCGCCTCACCCGGAACGGATGGATGAAGGCGAGCGGAGCCACGGTGAGAACCGCCAGCGCGACGGTGACCGTCACGGTGAACGCCGCGCCCGTGTCCATCAACCACAGCACGACGGCGACGACGTTCCACGCGGCCGGGAAGCCCATGAAGTAGTAGTCGTCGGTCTTCAGGCCGACGTTGCAGTAGCAGAACACCGACGACACGCAGATGAGGACGAGCATCGTCGCGGCGAGCCAGGGCGGCCCGAGCGGCAGGTGCAGGTACATGAAGAGCGCGGGGAGGAACGTCCAGGTCAGGTAGTCGACGACGTTGTCGAGCACGGCGCCGTCGAACCCCGGGGCGTAGGTCTTGACCTCCGCCTTGCGCGCGAGGGTGCCGTCTACACCGTCGACGATGAGCGCGACGCCCAGCCACAACCACATCAGCGCCAGCTGCCCCTCGAACAGCGCGAGCGCGGCCAGGCACGCCCAGACCACGCCGGTCATGGTGAACACGTGAACGGCCTACGCGCGGACCACGCGCACGCGGTCGAGTGGAGGCATGGGCGCCATTCTGCCGTACCGGCTTCCTCACCCAACAAACCTGGCCCGGGGAATCCCCGGGCCAGGTAGCGTTCGGTTGGTCAGAGCTCGATCAGCGCCTGGCCGCCCTGGACGGCATCGCCCGGCTTGACCAGCACCGCGACGACCTTGCCCGCCGCGGGGGCGGTGATCTCGGTCTCCATCTTCATGGCCTCGAGGACGAGCAGGACCTGCCCGGCCTCGATCTCGTCGCCGTCGGCCACGAGGACCCGCGCGACGGAGCCAGCGAGCGGCGCCACGACGGCGTTGCTGCTGACGGCCGACACGGACGCCTTCGTGGGGATCGGGTTCGAGCCGCCGTTGACCCCGATGACGATCGGGCTCAGCTGCGGGCGCTCCTCCTGCTCCACCTCGACGTCGATTTCATACTCCGTCTGGTTGACGGTCACCTTGAGCTTCATGGGTTTCTCCTTAGCGGACGTGCGGGACGGAGCGGTCGTGGACACGGCCGCGGGTGGCGGCACCCCAACGGCTCTGGTGGCCGAACCTGATGGCGCGGATCTTCGGCTTGTATCCGAAGTACGCCGCGAGAGCGGCGCCGATCGCGACCAGATCCTCCTCCGGGACCGCCTGCTGGGCCTCCAGCCTGGCGACCTTTGCCTCGAGGCTCGAGACCTTCTCGGTGAGCGCCGCGACGGCGTCGCGCAGCTCCTTCAACGTGGTGTCTTCCATGTCCAGTCCGATCAGGCCGGCCCGAGGCCGTGCTTCTTGGCCGGGCGCAGCTCACGCTTGCCTGCGAGCAGCTCCAGCGCGAGCGCGATCTCGTGGCGGGTATCGGCGGGGTCGATGATGTCGTCGACGAGCCCACGGCTGGCGGCCATGTACGGCGTCGAGAACGTCTCGCGGTACTCCTCCACCAGCTCGGCGCGCCTCGCGTCCTGGTCCTCGGCGGCCATGATCTCCCTGCGGAACACCACGTTGGCCGCGCCCTCGGCGCCCATGACGGCGATCTCCGCCGTCGGCCACGCGAACACCTTGTCGGCGCCCAGGTCCTTCGAGCACATCGCCAGGTAGGCGCCGCCGTAGGCCTTGCGGAGCACGACGGTGATCTTCGGCACCGTCGCCGCCGAGTATGCGTACAGCATCTTCGCGCCGTGGCGGATGATGCCGTTGTGCTCCTGCGCGACGCCGGGCAGGAAGCCGGGGACGTCGACCAGGTTCACGATCGGGATGTTGAACGCGTTGCAGAAGCGGACGAACTTGCTCGCCTTGTCGGAGGAGTCGATGTCGAGCACGCCCGACATGACGCTCGGCTGGTTCGCGATGATGCCGACGGTGCGGCCCACGACCCGGCCGAAACCGACGACGATGTTGCGCGCCCAGCCGGCCTGGACCTCGAGGAAGTCGGCGTGGTCGACGATCTCGCTGATGACCGCGCGGACGTCGTAGCCCTTGTTCGACTCGACGGGGAGGATGTCGCGCAGCTTCGGGTTCGACTCCACCACGTCGTCGGGATCGACGATCGGGGCGTCCTCGGTGTTGTTCTGCGGCAGGAAGCTCAGCAGCTTCTGCGCGATCAGGATGGCCTGCTCGTCGTCGTCGGCCACGAAGTGCACGACGCCGGAGCGGCCCATGTGCGCGTCGGCGCCGCCCAGGTCGTCCTGGGTCACCTCCTCGCCCGTGACCTGCTTGATCACGCCCGGGCCCGTGATGAACATGTGGGCCTTGCGGGTCTGGATGATGAAGTCGGTCAGCGCCGGGGAGTAGGCCGCGCCGCCGGCGCAGGGGCCGGAGATGATCGAGATCTGCGGTACCGCGCCCGACAGCAGGACGTTGGCGTAGAACACCTTGCCGTAGCCGGACAGCGAGTCGATGCCCTCCTGGACGCGAGCACCGCCCGAGTCGTTGATGAAGACGAACGGCGTGCCGGTCATCAGCGACGCCTTGAGGGCCTCGGTGACCTTGATCGAGTGGGCCTCGCCCGCCGAGCCGCCCATGACGGTGAAGTCCTGGCTGGCGATGTGCACCGGACGGCCGAACACGGAGCCGGAGCCCGTGATGACACCGTCGGCCGGCATGTCGGCCTTGTCCATCCCGAAGGTGGTGGTGCGGTTGCGGCGGAACGCGCCGGTCTCCTGGAAGGAGCCCTCGTCGAGGAGCGCGGACACGCGCTCGCGCGCGGTCAGCTTGCCCTGCGTGTGCTGCTTCTCGAGCTTCGCCTCGCCGCCGCCGCACTCGACCTTCGCGCGCCGCTCGGCGAGCTGCTCGAGGCGCTCTTCCATCGTGTACTGGTGAGCCACTGGGTTCTCCTTAGACGGGCTCGACGGTGACGCTGTGCGCCTTGCCGCCGATGGTCACGTTGTAGTTGACGGGGACTTGGATGCCGGGCAGGTTGCCCGCCGCCTTGGCGGCCTCGGCCGCGAGCTGGGCGGGTGTCTTCCCGACGTTCTTCGGGCCCTCGGCGCGCGAGGCGAAGAACTTCGGCGCCACACCCGGGAACATCGCGTTGGTGAGCACGTCCTCCTCGGCGCCGTCGAAGCCCTCGAGCAGCGCGGCGGACTCCACCAGCTGGTCCCATTCGGGCTGGAGCAGGTCTGCGGGGCGGACCGTGATCGGATCCTTCTTGGCCTGGGCCTTCGCCAGTTCGACGACCTCGGGGTTGCGCTCGCCGAGGCACTCGCCGTAGTAGCCGAGCATCAGGTCGGCGAACTCGCCGGTCATCACCTTGTAGCGGCCCATCAGGACGTTGAACACGGCCTGCGTGCCCACGATCTGCGACGACGGGGTGACCAGCGGCGGGTGGCCGGCGTCGGCCTTGACCCGCGGCACCTCCTCCATGACCTCGCGGATGCGGTCGCCCGCGCCCTGCGCCTTCAGCTGCGACTCCATGTTGGAGAGCATGCCGCCGGGGATCTGGGAGGAGAAGATGTCGGTGTCGACGAGGGTCGCCGACTCGAACTCCTTGTACTTCGGCCGGACCTCGGCGAAGTGGTCGCGGATGCGCAGCAGGCGCTCCATGTCGAGGCCGGTGGTGTACTCGGTGCCCTCGAGCATCGCGACCAGCGACTCCGTCGGGTTGTGGCCAGGGCCGAGCGACATCGAGGAGATGGCGGTGTCGACGACGTCGGCGCCGGCCTCGATGGCCTTCATCAGCGACACGAGCGTGACGCCGGTGGTGGAGTGGCAGTGCACGCTGATGGGCACGTCGCCGTAGGTCTCCTTGATGCCGCGGATGATGTCGTGGGCGGGCTGCGGCTGGAGCAGCGCGGCCATGTCCTTCAGCGCGATGGACTCGGCGCCCATGTCAAGGAGCTGCCCGGCGAGCTTGATGTAGCCGTCGACGGTGTGCACCGGGGAGACGGTGTAGCAGATGGTGCCCTGCGCGTGCTTGCCGACGGCCTTGACCGCGGCCATGGCGCGGGCCATGTTGCGGGGGTCGTTCAGCGCGTCGAACACGCGGTAGACGTCCATGCCGTTCTCGGCGGACTTCTCCACGAACTTCTCGACGACCATGTCCTCGTAGTGGCGGTAGCCGAGCAGGTTCTGGCCGCGCAGCAGCATCTGCAGCCGCGAGTTGGGCATCAGTTCACGGAAGGTGCGGAGCCTCTTCCAGGGGTCTTCGTTGAGGAAGCGGATGCAGGAGTCGAACGTCGCGCCGCCCCAGCACTCCACGGACCAGTATCCGGCCTTGTCGATGTCGTCACACGCGGCGACCATGTCTTCCATGGCCATGCGGGTTGCCATCAAGCTTTGATGCGCGTCACGGAGCACTACCTCGGTGACGCCGATCTTCCGAGCTGTCATGAGGTCAATCAAACCATGGGCAACTTCGTCCCGTGAGGGGACCCCAGGTTTCCGCGTGTGTGAAGTGT
>DAONOU010000214.1:0-4599 GCA_035409265.1 Arachnia sp.
CGGCCGACTTCGGAGGCATCCCCGGTGAGGCTGATGCGGCCGCCGCGCACGTGGATGTCGCAGCGGAGCCGCTCCTCGAGGATGCGGAGGAAGTCGTCGCGTGGGCCGAGCAGGTTGACCATGTCGATCGACGGCGGCACGGCGACGATGCGCGTCGCGACCGGCGTATCAAGGGCTTTGCTGTTCAGGGTTTCCACTCCCAGGAAGGATTCGGGACGCGGGGCGGGGCCCGCCTGCCGGGCAAGCTTACCCCCGCTCGCTCAGTCGATGATGTCGTCGTCGTCCTCGGTGATGATGTGCATCGCGGCCTCCTCGGCGCTGGCCGCACCGCCGCTGATGCCGACGTCGACGCCGAGCGTGTCCTCGCGGCCCGCACCCTGCACGGCCATCAGCCTGCCCGCGCGCTCCGTGCCCACCTGACGGTTCTCCTTGTGCGGATTCCAGTCCTCGTCACTAGGCGCGCGCTCCGGCTCCTCCTGGCGGACGCGCATCTCGATGGTCTCCCCTTGGCGCATTTCGGCCGGCGTGTTGCCGTAGCCCATCGCCGGCGACCAGTTGTCGGGCGGGATGTACCCCTCGTCCAGGACGTCGTCGACGCCGCGGTCGATCAGCGAGTCGGATTGCTGGAGCTGGTCCAGCTGCTCGGACTCCTCTGGGACTGTCTCACCGAATTCGTCGCTCATGACAAGAGTCTGCCACTGAATCGACGGATACACAGGCAACGTCGGCACTCTCGTACAATCGCCGGGTGACAGCCCAGCCCCGGTCCTCGTTCGCCACCCGCCCGCCGGGCGTGTACGACCTCGTCGTCGCGCTGTTCTGCGCGCTCCTGCTGATCTCGAACGTCGCCGCGGTCAAGCTGATCCAGCTCGGCCCGGAGTTCACCGTCGGCGGGTTCCCGCTGCTCCCGCTGATCACCGACGGCGGCGCGCTGCTGTTCCCGCTGACCTACGTGCTGGGTGACGTTCTCGCCGAGGTGTACGGCATGCGCGGCGCGCGCCGGGCCATCTTCCTCGGCTTCGTGATCTCTGCGCTGGCTTCCGTGACGTTCCTCGCCGTCGGCGCCCTGCCGCCCGCGGCGGACTGGCCCAACCAGGAGGCGTTCGACGCCGTGTTGGGCTTCGTGCCGCGGATCGTCGCGGCATCGCTGATCGGCTACCTCGCGGGCCAGCTGCTGAACGCCTGGGTGCTGGTGAAGCTGAAGGAGCGCTCCCCCGAGGGCTCGCTGTGGTCCCGCCTGCTCGGTTCGACGGTCGTCGGCGAGGCCGCCGACACCACGCTGTTCTGCCTGATCGCCTTCGGCGGCATCATCGGCGGCGCGACGATGGTCAACTACATCCTGGTCGGCTACCTGTGGAAGGTCGCCGTCGAGACCCTCTGCCTGCCGATCACCTATCGGGTCATCGCCGCGGTCAAGCGCCGCGAGCCCACCTACGCCGCCGCCGGTTGAGCCCCGCGGCCTGGTCCGGAATCGACAGCGTCCGCCCATCGAGCCACACTCACGAATCCTCCAGCGCTGTGGTGTGCGTACACCTGCGTAGGTTCCGTCTTGCACTCGCTGATTCCGCGCGCACCTACCCGTTGAATCAACGTATCACGCGTGAGACAATCGACTATGAGCACCGTGAGCATCCGTGAACTTCGCAACAACGGCGGCGCGATCATCGATGCGGTCGGCCGCGGCGGATCGGTTGTCGTCACCAAGGACGGCGTCCCCGTCGCCGAGTTGCATCCCCTGCAGCGCACGCCGCTGTCGACACGGGAGTTGATTCGGCGTCGCCGGTCCCTCCCCGATGTCGACCCAGCTCGGCTGCGCGCCGACATCGACGAGGTCTTGGACCCGGCGCTGTGAGCGCGGCCAAGCTGGATGAGCCCGCGGACGGCCGCGGCCTGGTCGACACCAACGTGCTGATCCTGCTGCCCAAGCTTGATCCCGACGCCCTTCCGGAGACCTCCCTCATCTCGACCATTACGCTGGCTGAGCTCTCGGTAGGCCCGCTTGTGGCAGGGGACGACCTCGAGCGCGCCCGCCGCCAAGCCCATGTCCAGCAGGCCGAGGCCGACTTCGACCCGATCGCCTTCGGGCGCGAGGCGGCTCGGGCCTTCGGCGGTGTGGCGGCGGCCATGCGCGCCCGGGGACGCAAGCCCGCCGCGCGCGCCTACGACGCGCTGATCGCCGCCACGGCGCTGGCCGAGCGCCTCCCTCTCTTCACCTGCAACCCAGACGACTACTCGGGCATCGACGGCCTCGACGTCCGTGCCGTACCGCTTCCTGAGCACGCGGCCCGCTAGCGACCAAGGATCGCTAGGCCTGCCCAATCGAGTGCTCCAAGTAGCCGACTGGCGCGGAAAGTGCACCGGCGGTACACGGATGGCGCGGGCCTCCCACTGGCGGCGACGACGGTGTTGGATGGGAGTCGACGAGAGGACGGCTATGAAGGCGACATTCCTGTACGGCGCGGGGGACGTGCGGGTGGAGACCGTGCCCGATCCGGCGATCCGGTTCCCCACCGACGCGATCGTGCGGACGGTGCGGGCCTGCGTCTGCGGGTCGGACCTGCACCGCTACCACTCGATGCCCGCGTCGACGACCCCGCGGTCGATGGGGCACGAGTTGATCGCCGTCGTCGAGGAGGTCGGGCCGGAGGTGACGACGGTGCGGCCGGGCGACTTCGTCGTCGCCCCGTTCGCCTGGCAGGACAACACGTGCGCGTTCTGCCGCGAGGGCATGCAGACGGCGTGCCTGCACGGCGGGTTCTACGGCACGCCTGAGGCCGCTGGCTTGCAGGCGGAGTTCGCCCGCATCCCGCAGGCCGACGGCTCCCTCGTCGTCGTACCCGACGTCGATCCCGACGCGGCCGACGAGTCACTGCTGAACTCCCTGCTCGCCCTGTCCGACGTCTACCTCACCGGCTATCACGCCGCGCACATGGGCCGGGTCGGGCCGGGCACCACCATCACGGTGATCGGCGACGGGGCCGTCGGGCTCTCCGCCGTCCTCGCCTCCCGGACGCTCGGCGCCGAGCGCATCATCCTGATGGGTCGCCACCGCGACCGCACCGACCTCGGCACGGACTGGGGCGCCACCGAGGTCGTCGCCGAGCGCGGCGCGGAGGGCGTCGCCCGAGTCCTGGAGCTGACCGGCGGCGAGGGCTCGCACGTCGTGATCGAGGCGGTCGGGCACGCGGCCGCGTACGAGCAGGCCTTCGGCATCGTCCGCGTCGGAGGGGCCGTCTCTCGCGTCGGCGTGCCGCAGTTCGACGGGGCTCCTCCCGGCTTCGGCTCGCTGTTCTGGAAGAACGTCCGGCTCACCGGCGGCCCCGCCCCCGTGCGTGCCTACATGGAGCCCGCGCTCGCGCAGGTGTTGAGCGGCGAGATCGACCCCGGCCGGGTCTTCGACCGCACCCTCCCCCTCGACGACGCGGCCGCCGGCTACGCGGCCATGTCCGCCCGCGAGGCCCTCAAGGTCGCACTCACCACATAAGGAGGTCAAGCATCATTAGCACTCAGGCGGCCGGCGGACCGTAGAAGCGGCCGAGGAACTCGTCGCGGAAGGCGTGGAAGTCTCCGGACTTCAGGGCCGCGCGGATGTCGTCGACCAGGCGGACGGTGAAGCGCTCGTTGTGGATGGTCGCGAGCGTCGCCGACAGCATCTCCTTCGCCTTGAACAGGTGATGGAGGTACGCCCGCGTGTAGTGCGTGCAGGTGTAGCAGTCGCAGCCGTCCTCGAGCGGGACGAACGACCGACGGTGCCGCGCCGTGTTGACGTTGTAGCGGCCATCCGCGGTATAGATGGCCGCGTTGCGGGCCACCCGCGAGGGGTTGACGCAGTCGAAGGTATCCGCGCCCATCTCGACGGCGGCGAACAGGTCGTCGGGCTCCGAGATGCCGAGCAGGTGGCGGGGCTTGTCGTCGGGCAGCTCGTCGACCATCCAGCCGACGATGGTGCCCAGGTTCGCCTTCTCCAGCGCGCCGCCGAGGCCGAAGCCGTCGAACCGCTGCCCATCGACCTCCAGCCCGGCGAGTTCGCGCGCGGCCTGGCGCCGCAGATCCTCGTACTGCGCGCCCTGGATGACGCCGAACAGCGCCTGATAAGGCTTGTCGGCGCGCTCCCGGGTGAGGCGCGCGTGCTCCGCGAGGCAGCGGACGGCCCAGCGGTGCGTGCGCTCGACCGAGGCCTCCTGGTACGCCCGCGTGTTCATCAAGGTGGTGAGCTCGTCGAATGCGAACATGATGTCGGCGCCGAGCTCGTGCTGGATGCCCATCGACACCTCGGGCGTGAACCGGTGCTTCGACCCGTCGAGGTGCGACACGAACGTCACGCCGTTCTCGTCGACCGTCGCGCGCCGGGTCTTGCCCTCGGCGATGACGTCGTCGCTCTGCAGCCCCGTGGTGTCCATCGCGAGGACCTTCTTGAACCCCGCGCCGAGGCTCATCACCTGGAAGCCGCCGGAGTCGGTGAACGTCGGGCCCGCCCAGTTCATGAACCGGCCGAGCCCGCCCGCCTCGTCGATCAGGTCCGACCCCGGCTGGAGGTACAGGTGGTAGGCGTTGGCGAGGACGGCTTGCGCGCCGAGCTCCGCGACGGTCTCCGGCAGC
>DAONOU010000215.1:0-2353 GCA_035409265.1 Arachnia sp.
ATCGTGCAGGAGTTCCAGTTCGGCATGAACTGGTCCGAGTACTCCCGCTTCGTCGGCGACGTCTTCGGAGCCCCGCTCGCGCTTGAGGCGCTGCTGGCGTTCTTCCTCGAGTCGACGTTCATCGGCCTGTGGATCTTCGGCTGGGACAAGCTGCCGAAGAAGCTCCACCTGATGACCATCTACCTTGCGGCCATCGGCACCATGCTGTCGGCGATCTTCATCCTCGCCGCCAACTCGTGGATGCAGAACCCCGTCGGCACCGTCGTCAACAACGGCCGCGCGGAGCTCGACGGCGTCGGGGGCTTCCTCGAGGTGCTCACCAACCCCATCTTCCTCGTCACCTTCCCGCACGTGATCTCGGCCGCCTACATGGTGGCCGGCGGCCTGATGGCCGGCATCGCGGGCTGGCACCTGGCGAAGGTCAACCGCGACGGCGAGGCCAAGCCCGGCGACGCCGCGGCCTACCGCTTCGCCGCCCGCTTCGGCGCCTGGGTGCTGCTGGTCGCGTCCCTCGTCGCCATCGGCAGCGGCGACCTGCAGGCCAAGGCCATGACGCAGGTGCAGCCCATGAAGATGGCCGCCGCGGAGGCGCTGTTCGACACCACGAAGAACGCGTCGTTCTCCGTGGTCACCATCGGCAACCTCGACGGAACGAAGGCCGTCTGGGAGATCCGCATCCCCGGCCTGCTCTCGTTCATGTCCGGCGAGGAGGAGGTGCAGGGCATCAACGACCTGCGCGAACAGTTCGCCGAGCAGGGCTTCCTGCAGAACGACGGCACGCAGCACACGCTCCAGCAGCAGCGCGCGGCGCACATCGCCGAGGCGTACCCCGGCCTGGACCCGGCGCCGAACATCCCCGTGTCCTACTGGTCGTTCCGGCTCATGATCGGGCTGGGCATGATCGGCACGGTGCTCGCGGCGCTCACGCTGTGGGTGTTGCGCAAGGATCGGCTGCCCAAGGCCGGCCCGCTGTGGACCGCCATGATGTGGGCCATGCCGCTCGGCCCGCTGTTCGCCAACTCGTTCGGCTGGATCTTCACCGAGATGGGCCGCCAGCCCTGGCTGGTCGCCGGCGTGATGCCGACGGCGTCTGGCGTCTCGACGAGCGTTCCCGCGTCGTCGGTGCTGATCTCGATGATCGTCTACACCCTGATCTACGGCGGCCTCGCCGTCATCGAGGTGTGGCTGTTCCTCAAGTTCGCGAAGAAGGGTCTCCCCGACGTCGCGCCGCCTGAGCTGCAGACCGATCCCGACGCCCCCATGACGTTTGCCTACTGAGGAGATCGTGATCATGATTCATCTTCTTGAGACCTCGGCGTCGGTCCCGACGCTGGCCACCGTCTGGTTCCTGCTGGCCACCGTGCTGTGGCTCGGCTACTTCTTCCTCGAGGGCTTCGACTACGGCGTCGCCATGCTGATCCCCGTGCTCGGCAAGAACGAGAAGGACAAGCGCGTCATCGTCAACACCATCGGCCCCGTCTGGGACGGCAACGAGGTGTGGCTGCTGACCGCGGGCGGCGCGATGTTCGCGGCGTTCCCGGGCTGGTACGCGTCGCTGTTCTCGGGCCTCTACCTGCCGCTGCTGCTGGTGCTCGTCGGCCTGATCCTGCGCGGCGTCGCGTTCGAGTACCGCTCGAAGCACCCCGACACGCGCTACCGCAACATGCTCGACTGGTTCGCCACCGTCGGCTCGTTCCTCCCCTCCCTGGTGTTCGGCGTCGGCTTCGCGAACTTCGTCATCGGGCTCGCCAACGACGGGCTGCACTTCACCGGTTCCTTCTGGAGCCTCTTCGGCCCGTTCGCGCTGCTCGGCGGGGTCATGCTCGTGGTGCTGTTCCTCGTGCACGGCTCGGCGTTCATCGCGCTGAAGACGAAGGGCGACATCCACGACCGCGCGGAGGCGTTCGGCGCGAAGTTCGGCTGGGCCGCGACGGTGCTCGTCGCGCTGTTCGTGATCTGCCAGAACGTGTTCTGGCCCGCGAACTCGGAGTTCGGCGACTTCACCGTCGCCGCGTGGATCGCCGGGGTGCTGTCGATCGCCTCCATCGGCCTCGCGACGGTGATGATCGGCAAGGGCCGCGACGGCTGGGGCTTCGTCCTCACGGGCCTGTCGGTCGTGACGCTGTTCGTCGGCGTGTTCCTGCGCATGTACGGCAACCTCGGCTTCGCGCAGGACACCTCGGTGCCCGTCACCGAGCGCCTGAACATCGTCACCGCCGCCTCCTCGGAGACCACGCTGACGATCATGACCGTCGCCGCGGTGATCTTCGTCCCGATCGTGCTCGCCTACCAGGCCTGGTCCTACTGGGTGTTCCACAAGCGCATCTCGACGAAGAACATCCCCGACGACGTC
>DAONOU010000215.1:2453-4594 GCA_035409265.1 Arachnia sp.
GTCCTACTGGGTGTTCCACAAGCGCATCTCGACGAAGAACATCCCCGACGACGTCGAGACCGCCGCCTGACGTTGCGGAACGCGAACCGGCCCGTCTGCCTGGCAGACGGGCCGGTTCTGTATTGGGCGGGAGCGTCCCGGGTATCGCTTAGCGGAGCGAGCCGTAGGTCGACTTCGCCTTCTCCAGCGCCGAGACGTAGCCGGCGCGCTCGTAGGCGTCCGCCGCGGCGTCGGCGGGGACCGCGAGCAGGCCGCGGGCCCCGTCCAGCGTCAGTTCCCTCGCCGCGAGCCACTGGGAAAGCCCGTCGACCAGCACCTGTGCGTAAGCCGGGCCGCGACGCACCAACGACGAGGTGGTCATCACGACGTCGGCCCCCGCGAGCACGTACTTGACGACGTCCTCGGCGGTGTCGACGCCGGTGGTCGCGGCCAGCGACGCCTTCAGCTTGCCCTGGAGCACCGCGATCCACGTCCGCGGCAGCCGTCCCTCGACGGGCGACGACAGCGAGACGCCCGACTCGACCGTCACGCGGTCGACGTCGATGTCCGGCTGCAGGAACCGGTTGAACAGCACGAGGCCGTCGGCTCCCGCGGCGTCGAGCTGCAGCGCCATGTTGCCGACCGACGAGAAGTACGGGCTGAGCTTCACCGCCACCGGGATGTCGACGGCGGACTTCACGGCACTCAGGATCTCCAGGTGCCGCTCCTCGACCTCGCGCCCGGACACCGTGATGTCGCCGGGCACGAAGTAGATGTTCAGCTCGACGGCGGCGGCGCCCGCGTCGGCCAGGCGGCGCGCGGACTGCGTCCACCCGCCGACCGAGGCGCCGTTCAGCGACGCGATCAGCGGGACGTCGATCGCCCTCGCGCCGTCCTCGACCAGCTTGAGGTAGGCGTGGCTCGCGTCCCTCGTCGACTGCGGCACGGACGGGAAGTAGCTGAGCGCCTCGGCGAACGAGTCGTCGTACAGGTCCTCCAGCGCCGCGACCGACTCGGCCTCCCTGCGCAGCTGCTCCTCGAACAGCGAGTACATGACGACGGCGCCGACGCCGCCGTCGGCCAGCGACTTGATGCCCTCCACGGTCTGCGACAGCGGCCCCGCCGACGCGACGACGGGGTTACGCAGCCGCAGCCCCAGGTAGTCGGTGCTGAGATTCATGGCTACTCCTTATACCCGCCAGGTGCCGGTGGACTGGGCGTCGGCGGCGAAGCGGTCGGCGCCGCGCGTGGCCAGCTCCTCGTACTCCGCCCAGCGCCGGTCGACCTGCTCCTGGGCCAGCTTGATCAAGCGGTCCGCCTCCTCCGGGTCGGCCGCCTTCAGCACCTTGTAGCGCAGCTCCGCCGACCGGTACTTCTCCAGCGACATCCGGGGGCGCGGCGAGTCCAGCAGGAACGGGTTGCCGCCCGCGTCGCGGATGACCGGGTTGTAGCGCATCAGCGGCCAGTGGCCGGAGTTGACGGCCCGGTACTGCTGCTCGAGGCCCTTGCGGATGTCGATGCCGTGCGCGATGCAGTGGCTGTAGGCGATGATCAGGCTCGGGCCGTCGTAGGCCTCGGCCTCGCGGAAGGCCGTCAGCGTCTGCTGCGGATCGGCTCCCATCGCGACACGCGCCACGTACACCGAGCCGTACGCCATGGCCTGCATGGCCAGGTCCTTCTTGTTGCTGATCTTGCCGCCGGAGGCGAACTTCGCGACGGCGCCGAGCGGCGTCGACTTCGAGGCCTGGCCGCCGGTGTTCGAGTACACCTCGGTGTCCAGCACCAGGATGTTCACGTTGCGGCCGGAGGCGAGCACGTGGTCGACGCCGGCCGAGCCGATGTCGTAGGCCCAGCCGTCGCCGCCGATGATCCACACCGACCTGCGCAGCAGGTGGTCGGCCACCGACCTCAGGTCGTCGACGAGCGGACCGGCGAGCTCGTCGAGACGCTCATGCAGTCGCTGGATGTGCCGGTATTGGATCCGCAGCTCGTGCATGGTCTCTTGCGGCCCGTACAGCAGGCCGTCGACCAGTTCGTCATCAGCGATCTCACCGCGCAGTTCCGCCAGCCGCCTGCGGGCCAGTTCAGTGTGCAGGTCGGCGGCCAGCCGCATGCCCAGGCCGAACTCGGCGTTGTCCTCGAACAGTGAGTTCGACCAGGCC
>DAONOU010000216.1:0-4573 GCA_035409265.1 Arachnia sp.
GAGCTGGGCGAGCTGGCGAAGACCCCCGAGGCCAACATCATCAAGCTTCCCAACATCTCCGCCTCCGTGCCGCAGCTGAAGGCCGCCGTCGCCGAGCTGCAGTCGCAGGGCTTCGCGATCCCGTCCTACCCGGAGGACCCGCAGTCGGACGAGGAGCGCGACGTCCGCGCCCGCTACGCCCGCGTGATGGGCTCGGCCGTGAACCCCGTCCTGCGCGAGGGCAACTCCGACCGCCGCGCGCCGGAGTCGGTGAAGAACTACGCCAAGAAGAACCCGCACCGGATGGGCGCCTGGTCGAGCGACTCGAAGACCGCCGTCGCCACCATGGACGCCGACGACTTCCGCCACAACGAGCAGTCGGTCGTCATGCCCGCCGACGACGTGCTCGCCATCCGCCTCATCCACCCGGGCGGCCCGACCGTCCTCAAGGAGGGGCTGAAGGTGCTGGCGGGCGAGGTCGTCGACGCCACCGTGATGCGCGCCGCCGCGCTGGACGCGTTCCTGGCCGAGCAGGTCGCCCGCGCCAAGGCCGAGGGCGTCCTGTTCTCCGTCCACCTGAAGGCCACCATGATGAAGGTGTCCGATCCGGTGCTTTTCGGCCACGTCATCAAGGCGTTCTTCCCCGAGGTGTTCGCCGCCTACGGCGACGACCTTGCCGCCGCCGGCCTCTCCCCCAACGACGGCCTGGGCGCGATCCTGGCCGGGCTCGACGCGCTGGATAACGGCGCGGAGATCCGCGCGGCGTTCGAGAAGGGCCTCGCCGACGGCCCCGCGCTCGCGATGGTCAACTCGGACAAGGGCATCACCAACCTGCACGTCCCGTCCGACGTCATCGTCGACGCGTCGATGCCCGCCATGATCCGCCAGTCGGGCCACATGTGGGGCCCCGACGGCGCCGAGGCAGACACGCTCGCGGTCATCCCCGACTCGTCCTACGCCGGCGTGTACCAGGCGGTGATCGAGGACTGCATCGCCAACGGGGCCTTCGACCCGCGCACGATGGGAACGGTCCCCAACGTCGGCCTGATGGCCCAGAAGGCCGAGGAGTACGGCTCTCACGACAAGACGTTCGTCATCCCCGCCGACGGCGTGGTCCAGGTGGTCAACGCCGCGGGTCACATCCTGATGAGCCACGACGTCGCCGCGGGCGACATCTGGCGTGCCTGCCAGGCCAAGGACGCCCCCATCCGCGATTGGGTGAAGCTGGCCGTCAGCCGCGCCCGCATCACCGGGTGGCCGGCCGTGTTCTGGCTCGACCCGGAGCGCGCGCACGACCGCAGCATCGCAGAGTTGGTGCAGCAGTACCTGCGCGAGCACGACACCGTCGGCCTCGACATCCGCATCATGAGCCCCGTCGAGGCCACCAAGTTCTCGGTCGAGCGGATTCGCCGCGGCGAGAACACCATCTCCGTGACCGGCAACATCCTGCGCGACTACCTGACCGACCTGTTCCCGATCCTCGAGCTGGGCACCTCGGCCAAGATGCTATCGGTCGTCCCGCTGATGGCCGGGGGCGGCCTGTTCGAGACCGGCGCCGGCGGCTCGGCCCCGAAGCACGTGCAGCAGCTGGTCGAGGAGGACTACCTGCGCTGGGACTCGCTGGGCGAGTTCCTGGCGCTGGCGGCGTCGTTCGACCACCTGGCGCAGACGGAGGGCAACGCCCGCGCGGCGATCCTCGCCTCGACGCTGGACCGCGCGACCGGAACGTTCCTCGACAACGACAAGTCCCCCACCCGTCGTCTCGGCGGCATCGACAACCGCGGCTCGCACTACTACCTGGCCACCTACTGGGCCCAGGAGCTGGCCGCGCAGACCGAGGACGCCGAACTGGCCGCGGCCTTCGCCCCCGTGGCTGCGGCGCTCTCCGACGGCGAGGACACGATCGTCGCGGAGCTGCTGGCCGTGCAGGGCAAGCCCGCCGACTTGGGCGGCTACTACCGCCCCGATGCGGCCAGGACGGCAGCGGTCATGCGCCCGTCGGCGACCATGAACGCGGTGATCGACGCGCTGTAGTCCCGCCCCTGCAAGAATCCGCCAAGATCGGGCCCCAACTGGCATGACCGTGCCAGTTGGGGCCCGATGCTGGTAGATCGTTGCATGGCGTGTTTTGGTCGGGCCCCGCTGGTTGAGCCGGGTCCCCGCGCGAAGCGCCGGACCCGCGTCGCGCCGTACTGAGCCGACGCGTGCGCGGAGCGCCACCGTCGTGTCGAAGTGAAACCAATGAACCTCCACCTGCCCGCAGACCCACACCGGTTATCCACAGAATATCTCCGCTTGCGGGAGTTATCCACAGCTTGTCCGATGCCCCTTGAGCGCGGGATAGGCCTTTGCTTGGCTGACTGAGACGGCGCGGGGCGCGCCGTCCATCCCAAGGGAGGCAGGGCATGGGCAGACGGACATGGGCGGCGGCGCTGGCGGGGAGCGTGCTGGCGCTGAGCGCGGTCGCGAGCGGCCCGGCAGCCGCCGACGGCGGTCAGGAGCAGACGCTGCTGATGGTGCTCGACGCATCGGGATCGATGCGCACGAAGCTGCCCGACGGCACGACGCGGATCTCCGCGGCCAGGGCGTCGCTGAACCGCGCGATCGACCGGATGCCGGAGTCGACGCGAGTGGGCATGCGGGTCTATGGCGGGTCTGTCCCCGACGACAAGGGCAAGAAGGCCCAGTGCGCCGACTCCGAGCTGGTCGTCCCGATCGGCACCGACAACCGGGACGCGCTTCGCGGGGCGGTGAAGAAGTACACGCCGCTGGGTGAGACCCCCATCGCCTACTCCTTGGGGAAGGCCGCGACGGACCTCCCGAAGAGCGGCAACCGCACCATCCTGCTGGTATCCGACGGCGAGGAGACCTGCGCCCCGGACCCCTGTCCCGCGGCCGAGAAGCTGGCGGGGATCGACCTTCGCATCGACGTCATCGGGGTCGACGTCAACTCCACGGCGCGGAAGCAGCTGAGGTGCATCGCCGAGAAGGGCAACGGCCGCTACGTCGATGCGCGGTCGAGCAAGGACCTCGACTTCGCGCTGAGCCGCCTGTCCGAGCGCGCGTTCCGCCCCTTCAGCCTGACCGGAACCGCGGTCGCGGGAGTCGCCGACGTCGCCGTCGCACCCGAGATCGGGGTCGGCAACTGGGTCGACACTGCGCCGGCCGCGGGATCCGTGGGCAAGAGCTACCGGTTCCGCCGGACGGTCCCCGGATCGACGCTCTGGGTGGGGCTCGCGTTCACGAACCCGACCGATCTCACGGGCACCCGAGTCGTCGCCCTCGACGTCCTCCTCTCCGACGGTGAGGGACTCTCCCGATGCGACGGCGCCACAGCATCCGCGTTCGGTGGCAGCGGGATCGGCTCAGCTCAGGGCCTTTTCAGCGCTCTTGTCACCTCGTTCGGCAGTAGCAACGCCGACTGCGACACCACCGACGAGTTGGTGGTCACCGTCGCGCCGAACATGGGAGCGGACCTCGAGGGTCACCCCGTCCAGCTGAGGGTCTACGAGGAGCCTCCCGTCGCCGATGCACGCGGCCTCCCCGAGCCGACGGAACCAGTCTGGGAGCCCATGAAGCCGGGCAAGGCCGCGGACGCGCCGACGCCCGGCAGCAGCTTCGACGACGCGCCCACCCTTGATCCGGGCACCTATAGCATCGACGTCGTGCCGGGCGAGATCGCCGTCTACCAGGTGCCGGTCGGCTGGGGCCAGCGGCTCCAGGCGCAGCTCGACTCGCCCGGGTTCACGAGCGACGACCGCGAAAGAGTTGGCCTCAGGACAGCCGACCTCGAGCTCATCGGCCCGTTCGGAGGTGACGCCCGCATCCTCGGCACCGGCGCGGGAGGCGGCAATCGGCTGATGCTCCGCGACAAGGAAGCTGTCGGCGTATCGACTCGCACCATCGCGTACCGACACCGCGCCGCGGCCGGCGCCTCGCGGGACCAGGAAGTCAACGGTCTGCCAGGAAACGTCCGGGTCGTGATCAACGTGACCCGCGACGCAAGCGACCCCGAGGTCATCCCCTGGGCGATCCCCCTCACGCTGACGGTGAGGGTCATCGGCGAGGAGGCCGGCGCGCCGACCTACGTGCTGCCAACCGTCGCCATCCCGACTGCTTCAGGGCCCTCCCCCAGCCCGACGGCCCCGACGACGGTGGACCAGCCCGATAGCACCTCGGCCTCGTCCCCCGCGAACCTCGCCCCAACGAAGCCCTCGGACGGGCGACCGCCATGGCCACTGATCGGCTCGCTCGGAGGAGCGGTAGTCCTCGTCGCGGCAGTCGCAGCGGCTTGGGCAGGTCGTGCTCATCGCCCCCGGTAGAAGTAACCGACAGCCACAACACCCGCGCAAATACATCTGCGTATATCTTGATTTGCATATAGTTGAGAGATGATAGATACTCATGAGAGAGACTTGGTCAGTGGTCCTCTCCCCAGAGGTCGCAGACTGGTACCGGGCTCTGAAGCCAGCCGACCGACGACTGGCGGATCACCTACGCCTTTCAACCACAGCGGCGAATCATCACACTGACGACGTTTAGGGAAACGCTGATTAATCGGCGAGCCTGGGATTTGATGGGCCGGCCTGGTCTG
>DAONOU010000217.1:0-4563 GCA_035409265.1 Arachnia sp.
CTCGGATCGCTGGAGGGCAAGAACTACAGCGAGCTCGAGGAGGAGCCGACTCCCGAGGGCGTGCACGTCTCGGAGGTGCTGTGGGGCGGGGGAGAGTCGATGTCCGACGTCGCGGCGAGGCTCCGCGTCCTGGTCGACGAGCTGCGGGCCGAGTTCGCCGACGACGACCAGGTCCTGCTCGTCTCGCACGGCGACACGCTGCGCATCCTGCTGGCGATCCTCGACGGCGGCGGCCACCGCGACGTCGACTGGGTCACCTACATCACCTGGCCCAACGGCCACATCGAGACCAGGACCTTGCCCGCTCGTTGAGCCGCTCCCCGGCGCGAAGCGCCCGGGCCGTGTCGAAGCGTCTCGCGCGTGGTGCACTCTGATGGCCTGCAGCGCTCGACCCGCTACCCCGGAGGCGTCGCGCTGCGCTTCGCCCGCGTGCTGCGCTACCGCGACGACAAGCCGGCGGCCGAGGCGGACACCATCGAGAGGGTACGCGCCATGGCGTCTGCTATCAGGTTAGCTGTCGTTTTCGCGCTGGTTGAGCTGCCGCACGAGGCGTCAGCCGAGTCGGTGTGTCGAAACCAATGAGCCTGCTCCCAGGCGCAGACAGCGCCACTGATACCCTCGCGTTCATGTCTCACGCCCTCAGCCGCGCCGTCGGGATCGGCCTCGGGGTGGTGGCGGATCAGCTGCTCGGCGACCCGCGGCGGCACCACCCCGTGGCGTGGTTCGGGACCTGGGCCTCTCGTGTCGAACGGCCGCTCTACGCCGACGACCGGTCCCGCGGGGCGGCCTATGTCGCGGCCACCGTCGCGCCCGTCGCCGTGGCCGGGATCGTCCTCGAGCGCGCCGCCCGCCGCCACGCGATAGCCCACGCGGCCGCGACCGCGCTGACCACCTGGGCCGTGCTCGGCGCCCGCAGCCTCGCGCGCGAGGGAGAGCTGATGGCCGACCGGCTCGACGACGGCGACCTCGACGGCGCGCGCGCCCGGCTCGGCAACCTGTGCGGGCGCGACCCGTCCGGCCTCGACGAGCCGGAGCTGGCCCGCGCCGCGGTCGAGTCGATGGCCGAGAACACCGCCGACGCCGCCGTCGCCTCGCTGTTCTGGGGGGCGACGGCGGGCATCCCCGGCATGGTCGTGCACCGGTGCCTGAACACGCTCGACGCCATGGTCGGGCACAGGAACGACCGCTACCGCCGCTTCGGCACCGCCGCGGCCAAGCTCGACGACGCCGCCGACTGGCTGCCCGCGCGGATCACCGGAGCGCTGGCCTGCCTGCTCGCCCCCGTGGTCGGCGGGAACAGCGCCGAGGCCTGGCGGATAATGCGCCGCGACGCGCACGACCACCCCTCGCCGAACGGCGGCTGGTGCGAGGCCGCGTGGGCGGGTGCGCTCGGCGTCCAGCTCGGCGGCCGCAATGTGTACTTCAACCGGGTTGAGGAGCGCGGCCTCCTCGGCGACGGCCCCCGCCCCACCGCGACCGAGCTGCGCAAGGCGGCGCGGCTGGTCGGCGCCGTTACCGCTGCCGGTGCGGTCCTAGCCTCCGCAGTCACCCTCGCCGCCGCCACAGCCGCCACCGCCACGGCCCTCTCCCGTGCACGAATCTCTGTATACGTGGATGAGGGGCTATATAGGCCTTCCTCCACGCATACAGAGATCTGTGCACGCAAGGGTCGAAGGAAGGGGCGGCGATGACCGGCTTGCTGATCGCGGGGACGTCGTCGGACGCGGGCAAGAGCCTGTTCGTCACCGGGCTGTGCCGGGTGGCGCGGAGGCGCGGTATCGATGTCGCGCCGTTCAAGTCGCAGAACATGAGCAACAACTCCATGGTGTGCCTCGACGGCTCCGAGATCGGGCGCGCGCAGTACCTCCAGGCGACTGCGGCGGGCGTGACGCCGTCGTCGCTGCTCAACCCGGTGCTGCTCAAGCCGGGCACGGACCGGAGGTCGTTCGTCGTGCTCCGCGGCCAGCCGCACGGGACGTTGGAGGCCGGCGAGTACGCCACGTCGCGCCGGCACCTGGCCGACGCCGCGTACGCCGCCTACGAGGAGCTCGCCGCCACGCACGACCTCGTCATCTGCGAGGGCGCAGGCTCCCCGGCGGAGATCAACCTGCGCCGGGGCGACTACACCAACATGGGCCTGGCCAGGCGGTTCGACCTCCCGACGGTGCTCGTCGGCGACATCGACCGCGGCGGCGTCCTCGCCTCGATCTACGGCACCTGGGCGCTGCTCGACGACGCCGACCGCGCGCTGCTCGCCGGCTACGTGATCAACAAGTTCCGCGGCGACCAGTCCATCCTCGACCCCGGCCTCGACGACATCTCCGGCCGCACGGGGCTGACCAACTTCGGCGTCCTGCCCTACCTGCACGGCGTCTGGGTCGACGGCGAGGACGCGCTGGAGGTCGGCCGCTGGCGCAACGACGGGGCCGGGGACGCCGACGACGACCTCACCGTCGCCGCCGTCCGCCTCCCGCGCATCTCGAACGCCACCGACGTCGACGCGCTGGCCCAGGAGCCGGGCGTCCGGGTGATCGTCACCGTCGACCCGCGCGAGGTCGAGCGCGCCGATCTCGTCGTCCTTCCCGGGTCGCGGTCCACGCTCAGCGACCTCGCCTGGCTCCGCGAGACGGGCATCGCCGACGTCATCGTCCGCCGCGCGGCCCAGGGCCGCCCGGTGCTCGGCATCTGCGGCGGGTTCCAGATGTGTGCTCGCACCATCGACGACGACGTGGAGGGCGAGGGCGTCGCGCCCGGCCTTGGGCTGCTCCCCGTCGACATCGCCTTCCATGCGGAGAAGGTGCTCGGCCGCCCCGAGGGCGAGTGGCGCGGCCACGCCGTCGACGGCTACACCATCCACCACGGCCGCCCCACCGTCGACCCCGGCGCCGAGCCGTTCCTGGACGGCGCCCACGAAGGCTCCGCCTGGGGCACGATGTGGCACGGCTCGCTGGAGTGCGACGAGTTCCGCCGCGCCTGGCTGTCGGAGGTCGCCCGCGAGGCGGGATCGCCCTGGCGGCCCCGCGAGGGCGGGACGGGCTTCGGCGTGCTGCGCGAGCTGATGATAGAGACCACCGCCGACGCCATCGAGGCCCACATCGACGTCGACGCCGTCCTCGGGCTTGCCAGATAGGGCGACGCGGAGGGCGAACAGGTTGTGAACGGGGACGCGCAAGGTGGCAGGATCGGGCGCATGCGCGTGCTGTCCATCCAGTCCCATGTCTCCTACGGCCACGTCGGCAACTCCGCGGCGGTGTTCCCGCTGCAGCGCCTCGGCCACGAGGTGATGCCCATCTACACGGTCGTGTTCTCCAACCACACCGGGTACGGCGCGTGGGGAGGGCAGCTGATCTCCGGTGAGGTGGTCCGTGGCATCGTGCAGGGGATCGACGACCGCGGCGGCCTCGCCGACGTCGACCTCGTCCTCAGCGGCTACCAGGGCGGCAACGACATCGGCGACGCCATCCTCGACGCCGTCGCGCTCGTCAGGGAGCGCAACCCGCAGGCCGTCTACGCCTGCGACCCCGTTCTCGGCAGCGCCCAGTCCGGCTGTTTCGTCGCGCCGGAGGTGCAGAACCTCATCCGCGACCGCGTCGTCCCGCGCGCGGACATCATCTCGCCCAACCAGTTCGAGCTGGGTTTCGTCACGGGGACGGACCCGCACACTCTCGAGGAGACGCTCGCCTCCGTCGACCTCGCCCGCGCGATGGGCCCGTCGACGGTGCTTGTCACCAGCGTCTTCCAGCCCGACCGCCCCGCCGACACGGTCGAGATGCTCGCCGTCACCGACGACGGTGCCTGGCTGGTGCAGACGCCGTACCTGCCGGAGAAGCGCAACGGCTCCGGCGACGTCACCTCTGCGCTGTTCTCTGCCCACCTCCGCGCCACGGGCGACGCCGCGTTCGCGCTGGGGCAGACCGCCGCCAGCGTCTTCGAGCTGGTGGAGAACACCCACAACGCGGGCGTGCGCGAACTGCTGCTGATCGAGTCGCAGGAGGCGTACGTCGCCCCCCGGCGCACCTTCGCCGTCGCGAAGGTCCGGTAGCGTCGAGATGGAAGGAGCGGCTCGCCAAAGTCAGCATCCCGACCGGTTGAGCCGGTTTACGCCGCGGTGTTCGGGTCTTCTTTGGGGTGCCAGGGGTTGGGCTTGTCCGACGGTGGCCACGTGTGGGGGCATGGTTCGACGCCATCGCGTGGGCAGGGTGGCGCCTCCGACAGTGGTGTCTCCTCGAACCCGGGCATGGTGCCGCGGAGCGTTTCATCGGGTTTGGTGAGGATGATGTCGCCCAGGATGTATCGGCGGTGTTGCCTGGGCCGTCTCGCGGGATCGATGTGTCGGGGTGGGGTGAACCACGGCCTGCCGGTGTCGGGGTCAAGGAACACCTGCCATTGGGAATGCTCTGATTGTCCGGGGTCGGGTTCGATCAACCGGTGATGCCAAGGACAGAGTAAGACTCCGTTGGAAAGGGCTGTGTCGCCACCCTGGTGCCAGGGGATGATGTGGTGCCCCTCACAAGCTGCGGCGGTTACGTCGCAATGGGGGAATGCGCAGCCCTGATCGCGAGC
>DAONOU010000218.1:0-4560 GCA_035409265.1 Arachnia sp.
CACTACCGCGAGGCGGAGGGTCGATTGGAAGTTGACTACGTCCTTGAGACCCTCGACGGCGACTGGGTGGGCGTGGAGGTGAAGCTCGGCGAGTCCAGCGCCGACCATGCCGCCGCGTCGCTCCTGCAACTGGCCGACCGCGTCGCCCGCCCTCCAAAGGCCCTGCTCGTCATCACCGGCGGATCGCTCGCCTACACCCGCGACGACAGCGTCCATGTCGTCCCCCTAGGCCTGCTCGGCCCGTAGAGCCCTGCGGACGGGTGTGAGGGTCTTGCCGACGGATGCCACGGGGAGAATCTGGGGCGGCGGGCCTCGAACCAGGGCATTGCGGCTGCTTGCGTCGGCTTCCCCGTCGGAAACTCACTACCGCGGCTGCCAACGTCTCCATACGGACGCACGCAACCGCAGTATCGCGAATCCGCCTGCGAAACCGACGGAAGCAGCCGCATTGTTCAGGCGTGCCACTTGGTCCGGGTTCGCCGGGGCGTTCAGGTCCGGTACTTGGTAAGCAGTTCGGTTGGAATGTGGCAGTAGTCGTCCGGGCACCTGTCCAGCCGGTCCTGGTGCTCTTCCGCGCTCCGCACGTAGTTCACAAGGGGTAACACCTCGACGGCGACGCGGTCGGCGTCGCCTCTCGCGGCGATGAACGCCCGCGCCTGTTCGAGGTGGCGCGGGTCCTCGGAGTAGACGCCCGTGCGGTACCTCTCGCCGACGTCGTCGCCCTGCCTATTCAGGCTGTATGGGTCGATGATCTCGAAGAGGTACGCCACCAACTCGCCGACGGTCACCGCGCCGGGGTCGAACTCCGTCCGCACGCACTCCGCGTAGCCGTCGTACTCCCCGTCGAGCGTCCGGCTCGTCCCGTTGGCCCTCCCCGCCTCGGTCGCGGTCACCCCCGGCAGCGTCCGAACGAAGGCCTGCACTCCCCACAGGCACCCGCCCGCGAGGTACACCACGCTGGTTGATTTCGACACAGGCGCGGCGCTTCGCGCAACGGCCTGGCTCAACCAGCGGCTAGAGGAAGACATCGGGGAACAGGGCTTCGTCGGGGGTGCCGGGGACGGCCGCGTAGCGGGAGAGGTCCGTGATCCCCACCTCGGCAAGGACGTCCTCGACCAGCAGCGACTGGCCCGTGCGTTCCCTCGACGGAGTGGTCAGCACCAGGTGGGCCGCGTCGGCGCAGATCTCCGGGGTGCGGCTGGCGGCCATCAGGCGGTCGCCGCCCAGGAGGTTCTGCACCGCCGCGGTGGCGATCGTCGTGCGCGGCCACAGCGTGTTGGCGGCGACGCCATCGGCCCGGAATTCCTCGGCGAAACCCAGCGTGGCGAGGGTCATCGCGTACTTCGCCAGCATGTAGCCGACGTGCGTGCCCAGCCAGCGCGGCTCGAGGTTCAGCGGGGGCGACAGCGTCAACACGTGCGGGTTGGCGCTCCGCAACAGGTGCGGCAGCGCGGCTCGCGTCAGCATGAAGGTGCCGCGCGCGTTGACGTCCGCCATGAGGTCGTAGCGCTTGGGCGCGAGGTCGAGCGTGCGGGACAGGTCGATGGCGCTCGCGTTGTTGACCACGGCGTCGATGCCCCCGAAGGCGTCGACGGCGGCGGTGACCGCGCGCTCGATGTCGGCGTCCTCGCGCACGTCCCCGACGACGGCGACGGCCTGGCCGCCCGCCGCACGGATCTCGTCGGCGGCGGTGTGCACCGTGCCCGGCAGCCTCGGGTGTGGCTGGTCGGTCTTCGCGAGCAGGACGACGTTCGCGCCGTCCGTGGCCGCCCGCAGCGCGATCGCCAAGCCGATCCCGCGGCTGCCGCCGGAGATCAGGAGGGTTCGGCCCCGCGCCATCACTCGCTCCTCTTGGCCGAGCGGGAGGCGAAGGCCCGTATGCGGGCCTGGGCGTCGGGAGTGTCGAACGCGGCGCCGATGGTGCGAGCCTCGTCGTCGAGCTGCTGCAAGAGGCTGCGATGCGGCCGTGACCTGGCGAGGCGCTTGGCCTGGCCGAGCGCGAACCGCGGGCCCGCGGCCCAGCCGCTGGCGATCTCGTCTCCCCTGGCCCGGACCGCGTCGGCGATCTCGGCGGGCGCCATCGACTCGTCGCCCACGACCTCGGCCACCAGACCCCAGTCGAGCGCCTGGCGCGCGGTGATCATGGTGTCGCTCAGCAGGAGCTGCAGCGCGCGACGCTCCCCGACGGCGCCCGCGAGCAGCGCGGTGACCGACAGGTCCGGCGTGAGCCCGACGTTCGCGTAGCGCGCCCCGATCCGCGAATCCGCGCCGACGACGGCGTAGTCGGAAGCCAACAACAGCCCAAGCCCGCCGCCCGCCGTCGTCCCGTGCGCGGCCGCGACCACGGGCACCTCCGACTCAAGCAGCGCGACCAAACCCCGGTTGATGGTGCGCGCGAGCCGGGTCAGCTCGGCGCCGAACGACGTCGAGGTCGCCATCGCGACGACGTCGCCGCCCGCGCAGAAGGCGGGCCCCTCGCCCTGGACCAGGATCGCGCCCACATCGTCCCTGGACGTCGCGTTCACCGCGGCCTCCGCGAACCCGAACGCCAGCTCGCCGTCGAAGGAGTTCAGCCGACGGGGCCGGTCGAGCGTGACCCGCATGACCCCGTCGTCCCCCAGTTCGCGTCTGATCGGTGCAGTCACGGCGCCTCCTTGCTGCTGGTCCTCTCCACCCTAACCCCGCGCCGTCCGCCGATGCCCGGATTCAGGATCATGGCGTGCCACAGCGCTGCCCGGTCGGCCTCGGTGAGACGCGCGGCGTCGGCGGCCTCCTCCCAGCCCTCCTCAACGGCGGTGACAACCGCATCGACGACCTCAACGGCCTCGCTTGCGGGCAGCCCGTACACCTGCGAGACACCGACCAGCATCCTCAGATCCGCGCGCCGCTCGCCCCCTCTTCCGTAGGCCATCGCCTGGTTGTGGTCCCACCCACTCGGGCGCTGCGGCGCCAAGTCGAACGCAGGGGTCAGCTCGAGGCTGGTGCCGTCCCAGAACGCGGCGTGGTTGCGTGCGTGATCGTCGCCATTCCCGACCACGATGTTGAACGCAATCCGCCTGAACAGCTCCCATCCGGGATCCACAGCCCCCCTGCCCGGGTGGTCCCGAAGGCGATCCAGAAAGTCGGGATAGGCGGCGTAGCGTCCAACATCCTCGTGCAGACCCACCAGGGTGAGCGCCGACAGCGCGTGCCGACGTCCCCCGCCAGACAGCCGATCGAACCTCCGGACGAGCAGCACATCGCGGCCGAGCGACGTGGTCAGCTCGAACTCCGGAACCCGAATGCCAGCGGCGCGCGCGAGGTACAGACAGGCCGCCTCCGCGCGCATCTCGTGGTGCCTGTCCGACGTGCTGGACAGCTTCGCGATGAACTGCCGAGCCCCATCGGCGAACAGCACCTTGGGCCGCGCTCCGCCGATGGACGTGCCGTGCGCGAAGGCCTCCGCCAGAGTGGGCGGTAGGAGCCCGCCGTCCATGAGTGTCTGTGCCGCGGTGTGGAGCTCATCGAGGCTTCCACCTTCGTCGCGCGGCTCGAACGCCGTCGCGGAGGCCTGGAAGTCGATCGCCCCGAAGCGGTTGGTTCCGGACTCCAGCATGTAGGTGATCGGCGGCACGTCCCGCGCATCGGCACCGCGCCCGGCCAGCCGAGCGGCGATCGCCCGCTGCCCCCAGGAGTCCGGAAGTGCGTCGCGAAGACACCCCGCCAGGTCCAGACCCTCGCGGGGCGGGAGCACCCCGCGCACCAGCGGCAGCTCGGGGCCGAGCGCGATCGCATCATCCCGGTCGAGGTAGCTGCGCCCGTATTGGAAGTAGTGCCTGCCTGCGCGCTCAGTCACCCTGCCCACGACGACAGGGGCGGTATTGCCCGGGAGCCAGGTCCAGACGTAGGCGCGGTCAGAAGTCATCGTCGTCCTCGTCAATCACGGGCGGAATCGTCCGGTCGGGGATCAGGGCGACGATCGTGCGATGGTCCTGTGCGGACCGGCGCATCTCTTCGGGCCCCATGCCGAACAGTGGGATGCGCAGCACCGCGAGCGTGTTCAGAACCCGCCCCCAAGCCACCGACGGCTCACCCGCCTCCATCGACCGGACAGTGCGCGTCGACACCGCGGCGGCCGTCGCCAGTTGCTCCGCCGTCCACCCGAACGCGTGGCGCGCGTGTCGAATCTTCGCGCCGATCACCGTCGCCGCATCGGCCGCCTCCGGCCGTAGCTCGACCCGCTGCCTACCCATTTCACCACCAACCACTCCTGCAATACTATGCATGTTCACGCATGTCACCATTATAGTATTGCCGCTAGCCATGCAGCAAGAAGCTGCTGCATGGGCCTGAGCCAGGTCCATAGGACGGCTCACCGGCCTTTCGACGCAGTCGCGGTCGACTTCGTCGACGCGCCTGGCTCAAGGAGCGTGGAACCGGCTCAGCGAGCGAAGGTCGCACTACACTTCCGGCAACCGACCCGAGAGGACCGACGATGACCAAGCCCGGATCCGCCGATGGGCGTCGTAGCGAGCGGCACCAGACGGGTGCAATGGCAAGCGGTGGACGCGAAGGCATACC
>DAONOU010000219.1:0-4543 GCA_035409265.1 Arachnia sp.
TTCTTCATCTGGACCTGGAACGAGTTCTATCTTCCCGTCGTGCTGCTCGGCGACTCGTCGTCCCAGACGATCCCGATCGCGCTCGCCACGCTGCGCGGCCAGCACGCCATCGAGCAGACGACGATCACGGCGGGCTCGTTCCTGTCGCTGCTCCCCACGGTGATCTTCTTCCTCATCTTCCAGCGCACGCTGAGCAACGGCGTGACGGCTGGAGCCATCAAGTAACTCGACCAAGAAAGTTGATTCAGAAGTGATGTTTGGCACGTTTAGCCCGCTGGCGCTGCCCCGCGGGGTCCGTTCGGTCTCCTTCAACGCGGAGAACCCGACGGGGGCGAGGGGGATCGCGGCCCAGGCGGCCTCGAACCTCGGCGCCTCCCGCAAGGGGGCCGCCTGGGGGAGGCTCCCCTCCGGCGGCTCGCTCACGCTCGTCGACGCGACGGGCCCCGGCGTCATCCGGCACATCTGGCTGACGGTCGCCCCGGCCACCGAGAACGACCCGTTCGTGCTCAGGAACCTCGTGTTGAAGGCCTGGTGGGACGGCGCGGAGGAGCCCTCGGTGGCCGTTCCGCTCGGCGACTTCTTCTGCTGCGGCGGCGCGGAGCCGTCGCGTGTGGAGTCGCTGCCGGTCGTCGTGGCCCCGGCCATCGGGCTGAACTCGTACTTCGAGATGCCCTTCGCGAGGAGCGCCCGGATCGTCATCGAGAGCGACCACCCCGACGACGTCGAGATGGTGTTCTACCAGGTCGACGCCACCCTCGGCGACGACCTTGGCGACGACTTCGGCTACTTCCACGCGGACTGGCGCCGGACCAACGGCGACAACCGGCTGGGGGAGGACCACGTCGTCCTCGACCGGGTCGAGGGGCGCGGCGCGTACGTCGGCACCTTCTTCACCCTCACCTCGCTCGAGCGCTACTGGTGGGGGGAGGGGGAGATCAAGTTCTACCTGGACGACGACGGCGAGTTCCCCACGCAGACGAGCACGGGTCTCGAGGACTACGCGGGCGGCTCCTGGGCCTTCCAGGACGAGCTCCGCAAGCGCCCGGAGCCGGAGATCCAGGAGTTCTGCAGCCACTCCTTCGGGCTCTCCAAGGCCCAGACGAAGGACGCGACCCTGCATTCCGACTTCGTCCGGGACCTGCCGCCGCGCTACGACATGTACCGCTGGCACCTCCTCGACCCCGTCCTGTTCGAGACGGGCATCAGGGTCGAGCAGCAGCAGATCGGCTGCTGGGACCAGGGCCTCTTCGAGCGCCGCGACGACCTCGCCACCGTCGCGTACTGGTATCTCGACCGCTGCGCCCCCGCAGGTCGCCACCTGGGCACGCGGGCGGATCGCCGGCCCCGCTGATGCGGTTAAGGAGTCGCTGATCAGTGCGTCCTTAAGAGTCGGATGTTGGTTCAGATCTGAACCAACATCCGACTCTTAGTGCCCGTGCGACCTCCTAGCCTGCTCAGGAGGCGGCGAGGACGTCGGCGATGAGGACCCGAGCGCCGGTTTCGGCGGACCTGATCGCCGCCTCGACCATCGCGAGGCTCAGGATGTTCGCGTGCACCTCGGTCGACGGCGCGTCTCCCGTGCGGAGCGACGCGACGAACTCGGCCAGCACCCCCGCGAGGTCCTCAGGTCCGGCCGCGATCCCCGTCGGCTCCTCCGCCCCCGAGTAGTCGACCTCCGGCGAGCCCTCGCCGTCCCAGATCGCGACGCCGCGCTCGCCGTTGACGCG
Source organism: Arachnia sp. (assembly GCA_035409265.1). GTDB lineage: Bacteria > Actinomycetota > Actinomycetes > Propionibacteriales > Propionibacteriaceae > Arachnia. Next base: position 1,728 of record DAONOU010000219.1, read on the forward strand.
CCAGTGCGCGTTCCACGACGTCTCCCGTCCGGGCGAGCACCAGCTCCCGGAGTAGGTGAACGTGGCGCCGCCCTCGAACTCGAAGACGGCCGTCGCGTTGGCCCCATGCGCGAACCAGCTCCATCCCGGGTTGGTCTCCGTGCAGTACACCGCGACGGGGTCGCTGCCGAGCACGAACCGGGCGGCGTCGAAGTGATGGATGGCCATGTCAAGGAGGAGGACGTGGTCCATCTCCTCCCGGAAGCCCGGGAAGTGCGCCTCCTTGAAGAACTCGACGACGACGGAGCCGACCTCGCCGAGGCGGCCGACGTGGGCGCGGAGTTCGCGGATCCCGTTCCGGAAGCGCCGGTTCTGGCCGATCATGAGGAGTTGCCCGGTCTCATCGGACGCGGCCGCCATGAGGGTGGCCTGCGCAACGTTCTCGGCGACCGGCTTCTCGCACAGCACCGCGAGCCCGGCCCGGAGCGCCTCGACGCTCACGGGCAGGTGCGCGGCCGGGCTGGTGACGTTGACCACGGCGTCCGCCGACGTCCGCGCGGCCAGCTCGACCAGCGACGTGCCGACGGGGATGCCCGTCAGGCCCGCCGTGGCCAGCGACGCCGTCGCGAACGCCTCGTCCAGGTCGACGACGCCGACGAGCTCCGCGTCGGGAGACTCGTCGATCGTGCGCATCCACGCCCGGCCCATGAGACCCGCGCCGACGAGGACGATCCGCACGGGGGCCGCCGGGTCGGCGACCGTCTGGAAGGCGCTCATCGCTCCAGCGCCCCCTGGTAGCCCTGGCCGTTCCAGAAGTCCTCGGTCTCGTAGCGCAGCAGCACCGGGGTCTCGCGGCGCGGCCGGAGCGTGTGCGCCCACTCGACGCCGTTGGAGATCACCTTGCGGACGTGCTCGTGGTAGTAGACGGGGTAGTCCTGGTCCCCGGGCGAGAAGTAGAAGATCTTGCCGAACCCGCGACGGTACGTCATGCCGCTGCGGAACACCTCGCCGCCGCTGAAGCTGGAGAGGAAGATCAGCTCGTCGGGGGCGGGCACGTCGAAGAACTCGCCGTACATCTCCTGCTCGGGGATGAGGAACGGATGCGGGACGCCCTGCGCGATGGGGTGCGTGGGGTCGACCGTCCAGACGATCTCGCGGTCGTGCTTCGCGCGCCACCGCAGCGTGCAGGTGGTGCCCATCAGCTTGCCGAAGATCTTCGACCAGTGCCCGGAGTGGAGGACGACCAGGCCCATCCCCTCGAGGACGTGGTGGTGCACGCGGGCGACCACCTCGTCGTCGACCTCGTGGTGCAGGATGTGCCCCCACCAGACCAGGACGTCGGTGGCCGCGAGGACCTCCTCGGTGAGCCCGTGCTCCGGGTCGTCGAACGTCGCGGTGGTGACGACGGCGCGGGCGCCGAGGTGCTCCTCGATGCCCTCGCGGATGGTGTTGTGCATGCCGTCCGGGTACCGCTCGGCGACCTCGGGTTCGAGCTGCTCGTGACGATTCTCGCCCCAGACGAGCACGCGGAGCGGGGTTTCGGTTGTGGTGGCCACGGGGGTCCTTCCTGATTCGATGGGTGTGGGGTCCTAGACGGCCGACCATGCGGCGTCGTTGGCGGCGCTGTGCGCGATCGCGTCGAGCACGCGCTGGACGTAGAGGCCGTCGCGGAAGGACGGCTCGACGGGGGTGCCCGCGACGATCGCCGTCGCAAAGTCCGCGACCTCGTGCACGAAGGTCTGCCCGTAGCCGAGGCCGTGGCCGGGCGGCCACCACGCGCCCGCGTACGGGTGGTCCGGCTCGGTGGCGAGGATCCGCCGGAAGCCGTGCTCGGCGGCGGGAAGCGTGTGGTCGTGGAACTCCAGCTCGTTCATGCGCTCGAAGTCGAAGCGGAACGAGCCGCGCGAGCCGTTCACCTCGATCGCCATCGCGTTCCTGCGTCCCGTCGCGAACCGGGTCGCCTCGAAGGTGGCGAGGGCGCCGCGGTCGGTGCGGGCGATGACGACGACGGCGTCGTCGACGGTGACCTCGCCCATCCGCGCCTCGCCGCCGACGCCGTCGGCCGTCGCGGCGAGCCCCGCGGAGCTGCCGGCCAGCGGGCGTTGCTTCACGAACGTCTCGGTCAGGGCGCTCACGCCCGAGAGGCGGTGGCCGGTGACGTGGGCGGCCAGGTCGACGATGTGGGCGCCGATGTCGCCCAGCGCGCCCGACCCGGCCACGTCGGCGCGCAGCCGCCACACGAGCGGGAACGCCGGGTCGGCGATCCAGTCCTGGAGATAGGTGGCCCGGATGTGCCGGATCTCCCCGATCCGGCCCTGCTCGACGAGCCGCCGAGCGAGCGCCAGCGCGGGCGTGCGGCGGTAGTTGAACCCGACGAGGGATCGCACCCCTCGCGCGGCCGCGGCCTCGGCGGCCTCGGTCATGCGCTCGGCGTCGGCGACCGAGTTGGCGAGCGGCTTCTCGCAGAGGACGTGCGTGCCCGCGTCGAGGGCGGCGATCGCGATCTCGGCGTGCGTGTCGCCAGGCGTGCAGATGTCGACGACGTCGATACCCGGATCGGCGACGACGTCGCGCCAGTCGGTGAAGACCCGCGGGATGCCGAACCGTTCGGCGAACTCGGCAGCGGCGGTGGCGTCGCGGCCGCAGACGGCGGCGACCTCGACGCGGGTGCCGAGGTCGAAGAACCGCCCCGCCGTGAGCCAGGCCTGCGTGTGGATCCTGCCCATGAACGAGTAGCCGATGACGGCGACGCGGAGCGGCGGCGCCTCGGGATTCGTGGCCGTCATGGGATCTCCTCGTCGATGGGAAGGCTTCGGCTAGCGAACCGGTTCGCTCTG
>DAONOU010000220.1:0-4463 GCA_035409265.1 Arachnia sp.
GGTGTACCTGCAGAACTCGGGCCTGGGCAACATCGTCAACCCGGTGCTGTCGCTGGCGCACCCGGACGTGTACAGCGTCCCGATGCTGCTGATCATCGGCTGGCGCGGCGAACCCGGCGTCAAGGACGAGCCGCAGCACGTCGCGCAGGGCCGCCTGACCACGGCGATGCTCGACGCGATGGAGGTGCCGTACCTGGTCGTCGACCCGGACAACTGGCAGAGCCAGATCGACGACGCGCTGACAACCATGAAGGAGACCAACGCGCCGGTGGCGCTGCTCGTCCGCAAGGGCGCCTTCAGCAAGTACGCCTTCCCGCTGCAGGACAAGCCCGGCCTGACGCTGACGCGCGAGGACGCCCTGGAGGCGGTCCTCGAGGCGGTCGGCCCGGGGGCGTTCATCGTGTCGACGACCGGAAAGACGTCGCGCGAGGTGTTCGAGCTGCGCGAGAAGCGCGGCGAGGGCCACGCGCACGACTTCCTCACCGTCGGCGGCATGGGGCACAGCTCGTCGATCGCCATGGGCGCCTGCCTCGGCACCGAGGAGCTCGTCTACTGCGTCGACGGCGACGGCGGCTTCCTCATGCACATGGGGTCGGCGCCTGTCATCGCGCAGCGCGCGCGGGACAACTACCGCTACATCCTGATCAACAACGGGGCGCACGAGTCGGTGGGCGGCCAGCCCACCGTCGCGTTCGACATCGACATCCCGGCCATCCTCAAGGGGTCCGGCTTCGAGCACGTCGAGCTGGTCACCGAGGGCGCGGACATCGCCGACGCCGTGGCCCGGGTCGCGGCCACGCCGCGGTCCGCGCTGGTGATCGAGACCGTTCAGGGTTCGCGCCCCGACCTCGGCCGCCCGACGGTCTCCCCGTCGGCCAACAAGGTCGACATGATCAAGGAGTTCGAAGGGACTCGCTCTTGAAAGCTCTGATCTTCAACTCCGGTGTGGGGAACCGCATGGGGGACTTCACGCGCGACAACCACAAGTCGATGGCGGTGCTCTCCAATGGAGAGACCATCTTCGGGCGCCAGCTGCGGCTCCTCGCCGCGGCCGGCATCACCGAGGTCGTCGTCACGACGGGCCCGCACGTGGAGCAGCTCCGCGGCGTCGCCGCCGAGTTCCCCGCACTGGAGGTGTCGTTCGTCGCCAACGAGGTGTACGACAAGACCAACTACATCTACTCGATGCACTTGGCGCGCGAACTCCTCGACGACGACGTCTTGATGCTCCACGGAGATCTGGTCTTCAACCGGGGCGCGCTGGACGGCATCCTCGCCGACCCGCGCCCCAATCTCGGCGCCGTGAACGCGGACCTGCCGCAGCCGGAGAAGGACTTCAAGGCCCGCGTCGACGGCGACCTCATCACCGAGGTCTCCGTCAAGATCCACGACGCCGACTGCATCGCGTTCCAGCCGATGTACAAGCTGAGCCGGGCCGCGATCGGCGCCTGGCTCGACCGCGTGAACGACTTCGTGGAGGCCGGCAACACCGGCGTGTACGCGGAGAACGCACTGAACGAGATCGCCCGCGACGTCGACATCCGGGCCTGGTCCTACGCGGACCACTTCGTCAACGAGATCGACACCCTCGAGGACTTGGCCGTGCATTCCGCGGCCCTGCGGCTGCGCGACTTCGACGAGCAGCCCATCCTTTCGGAGCCGGGCGCGCTGGGGCGCATCCCCGCGCTGCTGGCGGAGGCCCAGTCGCGCCGGCCGTTGGTCGTCGGCGGCCGGAGCCTCCAGTCGTCGCCGGTCAAGGCGCTGCTCGACGACGCGGGCGTCGACTACGTCCTCTTCTCGGGCTACTCCCCCAACCCGAAGCAGCCCGAGGTCCTGGCCGGCCTCGCCGAATACCAGGAGAAGGGCTGCGACGGCATCGTCGCGGTCGGCGGCGGCAGCGCGATGGACGTGGCCAAGTGCATCAAGTTCCTGGCCTCCACCGACGCGACTACGTACCCGGGATTCGGCGCGCCCCTGAAGCGCAACGTGCCCCTGATCGCCATCCCGACGACGGCCGGCACCGGCTCGGAGTCGACGCACTTCGCCGTCGTCTACATCGACGGCGAGAAGTTCTCGATCGCGCACGACGCGCTGCTTCCCGACTACGTCGTCCTCGAGCCGGAGCTGCTGCGCAGCCTGCCCGAGTACCACAAGAAGGCCAGCCTGCTGGACGCGCTGGCCCAGTGCGTCGAGTCGACCTGGGCGAAGGACGCCACCGCGCAGAGCAAGGGCTACGCGCGCCGCGGCCTGGAGCTGATCCAGGGCAACTTCTTCCCCTACTTCCACAAGGGCACCGGCTTCGACGTCGAGGCCACCCGGGCCATCCAGTTGGCAGCCAACTACTCCGGCCGCGCCATCAACCTGACCAAGACGACGGCGCCGCACGCCATGAGCTACGGCCTCACCTCGCACTACGGCCTCGCGCACGGCCACGCCGCCGCGCTGAGCCTGCGCGCGGTGTGGGGCTACTACATCGCGGTCGCCGAGGACGGCGGGCCCGAGGCGGACGGCCTCCGGCAGTCGCTCCTCGAGCTGAACGAGATCTTCGGCGTACCGACCGCGCGCCGCGCGATCGGCAAGCTGGACGCCATCCTCGACACGCTGCACCTCGACGCCGCCATCGACGTCGACCAGCTCGTCGGCGGCGTCAACGCGGAGCGCCTCGGCAACAGCCCCGTCCCCCTGACGCCCGCCGATCTCCGTCGGGCCTACGAGCACACGTTGGGTCTCCGCAGCAGCGCGACGCCGCGGCGCTACCGTCGCCAGCAAGCCGGGCGCTACGAGAAGATCGCCCACCGCGACGTGCCCGAGCTGCAGGCCTACGAGCTGCAGGTCCTGAAGGAGTTCGACGAGTTCTGCACCACGCACGGGCTGCGCTACTACCTCAGCGAGGGGAGCATGCTGGGCGCCATCCGGCACGGCGGCTTCATCCCGTGGGACGACGACATCGACGTGATGATGCCGCGCGCGGAGTACCAGCGCCTCGTGGAGCTGGTGGCCCAGGGCGAGTTCCCGCCCAGCCTGAACCTGGACTCGTTCGAGACCAACCCGAAGCACTGGGTGCTGGGCGCGAAGGTGCAGATGACGGCCAAGACAAGGTTCGTCCAGCCCCAGGTGGCGCACGTCTCCATGGCCCCCGGCCCGCACATCGACATCTTCACCGTCGATCCGGTCGAGAAGCCGTTCGGCAGGAAGTTCCGGTTGCAGGCCTACCTACTGCGCGGGCTGCGTCGCGGCCTGTTCATGAGTTCCGGCCGCTCCCGTCCGGGGTTCCGCAAGAACTACCTGGCGCGCATCCCGATCTACCTGGTCACGAAGATCGTCTCGACGAAGACGGTTCACGACTGGGTGATCTACGTGCAGGCGAAGCTCAACGCGAAGCCGACGTCGGCCCACTGGGCGAACCTGTGCAGCTACTACGACCTCCGCCGGCAGGTCTTCCCCAAGGAGTGGTTCGGCGAGGGCAAGCGCGTCCCCTTCGAGGGCCTCCCGATCCCCGTCCCGGACCGCGCCGAGGACATGCTGGCCAGCATCTACGGCGCCGACTACATGGGCATCCCCGTGCCCGGGGAAGGTCACCGCAAGCACGACTTCTACGTGGAGGTGCTGCCGCCCGGGCCGGTGGGTCCGGCCGCCTGATCGCTCGACAACGGCTCACCGAACGACTGAGCCAGACGACCGTGTCGGCTCGAGCCTCCTGACCTTCGCGTGCGGGCGATAGCCTTGGGCGCATGAACGCCCAGGGAGCCCCGCCCGCCAAGAAGGTCTCGGTAGTCGTGCCCGTGTACAACACCGAGGCCTTCCTCGTCGACTGCCTCGACTCGCTGGTAAACCAGACCCTCGACGAGATCGAGATCATCGTCGTCAACGATGGCTCGCCCGACGACAGCCAGGCCATCATCGACGACTACGCCGCGCGGTTCCCGGACAAGATCGTCGCACTCTCTCAACCGAACGGCGGGTTGGGCAGCGCCCGCAACCTCGGCATCGCGCACGCGATGGGCCGCTACGTCGGGTTCGTCGACAGCGACGACTTCGTCGAGCTCGACATGTATCGCCACCTCTACGAGGAGGCGGAGCGCACGGACAGCGACGTCGCCATCTGCCGGTACCGGCACTACGCGCTCGACGGGTTCTACTCCGTCGTCGGCGGCAACTTCCCGTTCGCTGAGGGCGATGTGTTCCCCACGGAGGGCTTCTTCCTCAACTCCCGCGTCATGATCGTGGTGAACAAGATCTACCGCACCGAGCTGGTCCGGCAGATCCCCTTCCAGGATACGTGGTTCGAGGACGTGGCCTGGTCGCCCGTGGCAATGTCACACGCCACCCGCATCTGCTACACGCCGAACATCTATTACCACTACATCATGCGGGAGGGCACGATCACCACGAGCCCCGACGACGCGCGCACGCTGCAGGAGGTCAGCTCGCTGCGGTGGGCGCTGGCCAACGCGAACCCGGAG
>DAONOU010000221.1:0-4459 GCA_035409265.1 Arachnia sp.
GAGCGGGATGGAGCGCGGCCCGGAGCCGAGCTCTGGTCCCTCCAAGGCGCCCCAGCTGATCGCGATGTTCGAGCGCTCCGACGCGGCCCTGCCCTGGGTGCTGTAGCACTTCCAGCTCGGCGCGGGCCAGTGGCTCAGCGTGTCGTTGGCCTTCATGATGAGCGCCGACTGCTGCGCGAGCTTCGAGAGGCCGGCGTCCTCCTTGACCGGTGTGAGGCCGGCCATCTCGCGGAAGTAGTTGACCGCCTTGATGGTGGCCTTCTTCGACGCCGCCGAGTCGGTGCCGACGGCCTTCTTCGGCTGGGCCTTCGGCTTCTTGGTGCACTTGTTGACGCTCCCGGTCCACTTGGGCGCGACCGTCAGCGTGGGGAGCAGGCGCGCGTTGTACGCCTCCGCCACCTCCTTCCGCGAGGAGGTGTCGATGGGTTCGGCATGGGCGAGGGAGGTGCCGAGCCAGCTTGTCGCCAGCAGGATCAGCGCCGTCGCCCCCGACACTGCGCGCGTGTGCATCTGCATGCACGGAGCCTAACCCGGCCCACCGACAATGAACAGGACGCGGTGTTCACTACCGGCGGAGGGCGGGCGTCCGCCGCTAGGTTGGCCGCATGACAGCCCTCTCCCTGCACGTCGCCCACGCCGTAACGCCCGAGGGGGTGATCGACGACGCCGTCGTCGAGGTTGAGGACGGGCGGATCTCGTCGATCCGCTCCGCCGACGGCGCCGCGGGCCCCGCGCGTGCGCTGTGGGCCGTCCCCGGCTTCGTCGACACCCACTGCCACGGCGCCGACGGCGTCAGCTTCGGCGACCCCGACCGCGAGGCCAACCTGAGGGCCGCCCGCTATCACCGGACGCACGGCACGACGACGCTCTTCGCCAGCACCGTGACCGAGCCCATCGAGAAGCTCGAACGCCAGCTCGGGGTCCTGCGCGTGCTCGTCGAGGAGGGGGAACTGGCGGGCATCCACCTGGAGGGGCCGTTCCTCGCGCCCGAGCGCAAGGGGGCGCACGACGTCGGCCTGCTGCGCGACCCCGATCCCGAATCGGTCGGGCGCCTCATCGCCGCGGGCGGGCCGGCGCTGAAGATGATCACGATGGCCGTCGAGCGCGAGCACGGCGAGGCCGCGACGCGGCGCTTCGTCGAGGCGGGCGTCCACGTCGCCTTCGGTCACTCGGATGCCGACGACGTCACCACCGCGCGGTCGATCGAGTGGGGAGCCGACGTCGTCACGCACCTGTTCAACGCCATGCGCCCCATCCACCACCGCGAGCCCGGACCCATTCCCGTCGTCCTGTCCGACGATCGGGTGATGGTCGAGCTGATCTGCGACGGCGTCCACCTCGCGCCCGTCGTGGCGGCGATGTCGATCGACGCCGCGGGCCCGGGCCGCGTGGCCCTCGTCACCGACGCGATGGCCGCCACGGGCAAGGGCGACGGCCGCTACATCCTGGGCGAGCTGCGGGTCGACGTCCACGACGGCACCGCCCGGCTGGTCACCGAGGACGGCTCCCCGGGAGCCATCGCGGGCTCGACGCTCACCATGGCCGGCGCCTTCCGGTTCGTGGTCCAGGAGGTGGGCGTCTCGATCCCCGACGCCGCGCTCATGGCCGCGACGACGCCCGCCGCCTGGCACGGGCTGAGCGACGTGGGCCGCCTCGCGCCCGGCCTATGGGCCGACATCTGCCTCGTCGACGACGACGGCGACCTCCACGGTGTCCTCCGCCGCGGCGACTGGGTCGTAGCCGCTCCGTAGAGACGCGCGCCTGCGCGCTCCGCGCGTGTGTCCGGCTCAAGGAGCGGGGATCGGGGACGCGGTGTCGCATCCCCCTACTAGGATCGTGGGGGAGACGAAAGGTGAGAGATGAGCGGCGACCTGATCGATACCACGGAGATGTACCTGCGCACGGTCTACGAACTCCTCGAGGAGGGTGTTGTCCCGCTGCGGGCGCGGATCGCGGAGCGGCTGCACCAGTCCGGGCCGACCGTCTCGCAGACCGTCGCCCGGATGGAGCGCGACGGACTGCTCGTCGTCGACACCGACCGCACCATCAAGCTCACCCGCACGGGCGCGCACCTGGCTCGCGACGTCATGCGCAAGCACCGGCTCGCGGAGTGCCTGCTCACCGAGGTCATCGGCCTCGAGTGGGACAAGGTGCACGACGAGGCGTGCCGCTGGGAGCACGTGATCTCGCTCGACGTCGAGAAGCGGCTGATCGCCATCCTCGACACCCCGACGGTGTCGCCGTACGGCAACCCCATTCCCGGGCTGAAGGACCTCGGCGTCGACATCGAGCACACGCCGTTCCGCCAGGGCGCGGCGCCGCTGGCCGACGTCGCGACCGACGAGCCCCGCACGTTCACGCTGCGGCGGATGAGTGAGAACATCCAGGCCGACCTCGAGTCGCTCCGCGCGCTGGACGAGGTGGGGCTGCGCCCGGGCACCGAGTTCGAGGCGGTCAAGGAGCAGGGCGGCGTGCGGATCGCCGTCGGCGAGATGTCACTCGGGCTCGGGCTGTTCGCGGCGGAGCTTCTCTTCGTCGACGCCGATGTCTGAGCGGGGTCGCGATGTCTGAGCAGGGCCCCGTCGCGGTGCCTGGGCGCGGGCCCGGCGCGATGGAGGCCGTGTTGTCGCGCTCGTTCGGCGGCGACCATACCCCCTACGAGTGGCTGGCGCGCTCCGTGTCGTCGTCGGCGAAGACCGTGCTCGACCTCGCCTGCGGCGCGGGCGCGATGGTCGACCGCCTCGCGCGGCCGGGCCGCACCGTCGTGGGGCTCGACCGCGCGATCGAGGAGTTGGAGGAGGCGCAGCGCCGCGGCCGCGGGCCGCTCGTCCAGGGCCACGCGTCCTATCTGCCCTTCGCGGACAACTCGTTCGACGCCGTCGTCACGTCGCTGGGCATCGCGGTGGTGGCCGACCGCCCGCGCTTCCTCGCGGAGGCGGCCCGCGTGCTGCGCCCCGGGGGAGTGTTCGCCGCGCTCACGCCGTCGCTGCGCCCCGCGAACGTCGACGACCTGAAGCTCATCAGCCGGCTGCTGGGCGCGCTCCGTGTCGCCCCGCACCTGCCCGGCATCACCGAGTTCAAGGCGAAGGCCGCGTTCGCCGCCGTCGGCCTGACGAAGGCGGAGGACAAGCGCGCCAAGTACTACTACGAGGTCGCGAGCGAGGACGACGCGCTGCGCCTGCTCGACGGCCTCCGCGCCCCGATCGACGCCGCCCGCGGTGCCGCGGCGATCGACTACCTCCGCGGCCGCCTCGCCGACGGCCCGATCCGGATCCCGCTGCCCATGAGACGCTTGATCGCCATCAAGTGACCAGCGGGAATACCCTCACGGGCATAGTGGTTGTGTCCTAAGAACTGACATACGAAAGGGGGTTGCAGATGGCAACCACGGCACTGACCTCCGAGAACTTCACGAGCACCGTCGAGGACAACGCGGTCGTGTTGGTCGACTTCTGGGCCGACTGGTGTGGGCCGTGCAAGCGCTTCTCGCCGATCTACGAGGACGCGTCCACCCGCCACGACGACGTCGTCTTCGCCAAGGTCGACACCGAGGACGCGCGCGACCTGGCAGGCGCGCTCGAGATCCAGTCGATCCCGACCATCATGGGCTTCAAGGACGGCAAGCTGGTGTTCCGCCAGTCCGGCCTCCTGAGCGGCAAGCAGCTCGACTCTTTGATTGCACAAATCCAGGCCCTCGAGGTCTGACCCCCGCTCCTTGAGCCGGTCGCGCCGACGAAGTCGGCCGTGGCCGAGTCGAAAGGCATGGGCTGGCGGATGCAGCGAATTTCGATCCGGAAAACGCGCCTAATTCGCTGTCTGACAAGCGCATACGGATACCCCGGCCCCGCGGTTCTCCGCGGGGCCTCGCCGCTACGATGGTTCGTAGTAAGCGAAGTTGAAAGGGGTAACGATGCCCTCCGAGCGCAAAGATATGACCGTCCTGCCGGACCTCAGCCAGGCGGAGGGGCGCGTGGGTCCGGTGCGATCCCGCAGGCCCGTCTACCTCGACATGCTGCCCCCGTGCAACGCGGGCTGCCCGGCCGGCGAGAACATCCAGGAGTGGCTGCGGCTGATCAAGGCGGGCAACGCCGTCGCGGCCTGGCGCCAGCTGGTCAAGGACAACCCGTTCCCCGCCATCCACGGCCGCGTCTGCTATCACCCCTGCGAGACCGCGTGTAACCGCGGCGACCTCGATTCGGCCGTCTCCATCCACTCCGTGGAGCGCTACCTCGGCGACCTCGCGCTGACCAACAACTGGCAGTTCCCGAAGCCGCGCCGTCGCTCCGGGCGCCGCGTCATGGTCGTCGGCGCCGGGCCCTCCGGCCTCTCGGCCGCCTATCACCTGACCCGCCTCGGCCACGAGGTGGAGGTCTTCGACGCCGGCGACCGGCCCGGCGGCATGATGCGCTACGGCATCCCCGAGTACCGTCTCCCGCGCGACGTCCTCGACGGCGAGATC
>DAONOU010000222.1:0-4427 GCA_035409265.1 Arachnia sp.
TGGTGTGGGCGAGCCACGGGAACCACACCGTCGGGACGATGATCGACGCGTGCGCGCACGGCGGTCACGCCGAGACCGACCTCGCCGACCTCGCCCTCTTCGGCTCCCCGCATCTCGACGCAACGATCGAGGGCTACAACGACGTCAGCCCGCTCGCCGACGGTTGGCGCGCGCGAGTGCCCGTGCACCAGTTCCACAAGCTGCTTGTCCACGTGGTGCTCTTCCAGGGCGCCTACATCCCGCGGGCCCTCGACGTCGCCGCCTGGCTGGTGCGCTGAGATGCGGACGGGCCGGGTTGCGGTTGGCCGGTGTGCTGAGATGGGGTCATGACGACGACTGTTGACTTCTGGTTCGACCCCACCTGCCCCTGGGCGTGGATGACCTCCCGCTGGATGCTCGAGGTCGAGAAGGTCCGCGACGTGAAGACCGTCTTCCACGTGATGAGCCTCTCGGTGCTGAACGACGGGCGCGACCTGCCCGAGGACTACCTCGCGCACATGAAGGATGCCTGGCTGCCGGCGCGCGCCGCGCTGCTCGTCGAGCAGCGGCACGGGTCCGAGAAGCTCCGCGACTTCTACACCGAGATCGGCACGCGGTTCCACCTGCGACAGGAGCCCAAGACCCCCGACGTCGTGCGCGCCGCGCTGGCCGCCGTCGGCGCCGACGAGGATATCGCCGACCTCGCCCAGACGGACGCGTTCGACGACGACCTCCGCCGCTCGCACCACGAGGGCATGGACCCGGTGGGCGACGAGGTCGGCACCCCCGTGCTGCGGATCAACGGAATGAGCCTCTTCGGCCCGGTCATCTCCCCGGCCCCCAAGGGCGAGGAGGCGGGCAGCCTCTTCGACGGCGTTGAGAAGGTCACCGCCTACCCGGGCTTCTTCGAGTTGAAGCGCACCCGCACCGTCGGCCCGATCCTCGACTGAGACACGCCCTGCGCCTGGTTCACGCCATTAGGCCGAGGCGGCGCCTCGGAGGAACGCGCGCCAGCCGTCGGGGTCGGCGAGCGGGGCCTTGATGCCCAGGTCGTGCTGGATGCTGCGCACGGCGTCCTTCGTGGCGGCGTCGTAGGCGGCGGTGTTCGGGCACTTCTTCCCGAACACGTGCGTGGCCACGTTCTTGACCACCAGGCATTGGGCGCGGGAGTCCTTGTCGAAGGTGGGTTTCTCGTCCTCGCTGACCGCGTCGTCGACGTGGATGTGGTTCAGGTGGAGGTCGTTGTAGGCCAGCGTCAGCGTGTACGTGAAGTGCGCGGACAGCGACGCCGCGAGGCGCCAGTAGGAGCGCAGGCGTTTGCCGTCGTCGCCCCACAGGTCGCCGCGGCAGGACACCTTGCCCTTCTTGTGCGTGACCACGCCGAAGTCGAACGCGCGCCCGGCGGCGTGCATCGACGGGCACTTGTCGACATAGGCGCCGTAGGTGGAGATGCCCGTGATCTTGCCCAGCCCGCTGAGGCCCGCCCAGTCGTCGGCCCAGTCGTCGAGCTTCTCGACGAAGCGGGGGTCGGCCTGGAACGGCTGCTTCTTCCCGCTGATCTCGTAGGACAGCGGCGCGCCGTCGATGGCGTCGAAGGAGACGAGCTCCTCGGGGGTCCAGCACTCGGGCTGGCCGCTGTCGTCGACGGGGCCGTCGACGCCCGGAGTGAAGCGGTCGAGGAGACCGCAGCCGGCCAGCGGGAGAACCGCGGCGCCGAGGAGGAAGGCGCGCCTGTGAATCATGAGATTCACGCTACTGACGGCTCCTCCCGCCCTACCACCTACTCAAGTCCAGCCCTTCTCCTACTAAATGTCAGGGTTTGATCCACTGGGGGGTGAACCAGGGGTCGGGTGCCGGGCCTTTCGACACGGTCGCGGTCGACTCCGTCGACGCGTCCGGCTCAAGGAGCGAGGGGTGGCGGCGGACGTCGTCGACGCGCCCGGCTCAAGGAGCGAAGGGCGTCGTCGGCTCAGGGAGCGAGGAGGGCGTCGCGGAGGACGTCGAGGCCGACGGAGCCGAGGTCGAGGGCGCGGCGGTGGAAGTCCTTGATGTCGAAGCCGTCGCGGCGGGCGGCCTCGTCGCGGGCCTGCTCCCACAGCCGCTGGCCGACCTTGTACGACGGCGCTTGGCCCGGCCAGCCGAGGTAGCGGTCCAGCTCGAAGCGGACGAAGCCCTCGGCCATGTTCACGTTGGCCTTCAGGAACGGCCAGGCCTTCTCGGCGTTCCAGGTGCCGCCGCCCCAGGCGTCGGGACACCTCTTCCCGAGGTGCACGCCGATGTCGAGCACGACGCGGGCGGCGCGGAGGCGCTGCGAATCGAGCATGCCGAGGCGGTCGCCCGGGTCGTCGAGGAAGCCGAGGTCGGCCATCAGCCGCTCGGCGTACAGCGCCCACCCCTCGCCGTGGCCGGAGACCCAGCACAGCAGCGAGCGCCAGCGGTTGAGGTCGGCCGCGCGGTAGACGGCCTGGCCGATCTGCAGGTGGTGCCCGGGCACGCCCTCGTGGTAGACGGTGGTGAGCTCGCGCCAGGTGCTGAACTCGGTCACGCCCGGGGGCACGGACCACCACATCCGGCCGGGGCGGGAGAAGTCCGCCGTGGGGCCGGTGTAGTAGATGCCGCCGTCCTGGGTCGGCGCGATGCAGCACTCGAGGCCGCGCAGCTGGTCGGGGATGTCGAAGTGGACGCCGGCGAGGGCGTCGACGGCGGCGTCTGACGTCTCCTGCATCCAGCGCTGGAGCGCGTCGGTGCCGTGCAGTTGGCGGGCGGGGTCGGCGTCGAGCCGGGCCATGGCCTCCTCGGGCGTCGTGCCGGGGCCGTACAGCTCCGCGGCGACGGCCTCCTGCTCGGCGACGATGCGAGCCAGCTCGTCGAGGCCCCACTCGTAGGTCTCGTCCAGGTCGACGGTCGCGCCGAGGAAGAGGCGCGAGAAGCGCTGGTACCGCTCGCGGCCGACGCCGTCGGCCTCGCCGGCCCGGTCCGCGAACCCGCGCAGGCCCTCGGCCAGGCAGCCGTAGGCGGCGGCGGCCTCCTGGGCGTTCGCGGCCAACTCGCCGCGCAGCCCCTCGGGCGCCGTCTCGGAGGTGGCGAGCTCCGTGAAGAACGAGCCCTCGCCGGCGAGCTCCTCGGCCTGCGCGACGCCGATCCCGATCTGCCGCTTCGCCGGGAACGGCAGCTCCGGGCGCTCCGCCGCGTAGCGGACGGACTCCAGGTAGCCGTCGACTGCGGCAGGCACCGCCCCGAGGCGGGCGGCGATGGTGGCCCAGTCGTCCTCGGTGGCGGTGGGCATCAGGTCGAAGATCATCCGGATCGACTGGATGGGCGTCGCGATGTTGTTGACCTCGGCGTAGTCCTCGCCGGCCTCGTGCAACTCCAGCTGAAGGCCTAGTCGCTCGCGCATCGCGGCCTTGGTCACGGCGTCGTTCGGCCCGACGATCTCCGCCGCCTCGACCTGGCGCAGCGCCTCCCGCGCCGCCTCGGCCCGGGCGGCGAGCCCAGCGGGGGAGAAGTCGTCGAGCGCGGCATGGTTGCCGTCGGCGCCGATGTCGGTGGCGGTCATGGGGGACAGGCGCACCACCGTGTCGACGTAGGCGTCGGCGATGCGGTCGAGTTCGGTCTTGGCCATGGTTCGACGCTACCGCTTCCGACTGTGCCTGCAAGGATCTACCGGGAAGTCGGCCCAACTGGCGCGGCCGTGCCAGTTGGGGCCCGATGCTGGCATTTCCTTGCAGCCCGCAGCTAGGATCGCCTCGGCGACCCGCCCCGGACGACGGTTCAGTACCCGGTTACGCACGATCTGGCCACCCCACCAGCAGCGGGGTCAGGTACCTGCGGAAGGGCGGAGATCGTGGACTGGGTGATCCTCATCGGGGCCGGCGTGATGGAGGCGGTGTGGGCGACGGCGCTCGGCCGCTCCGACGGGCTGAAGAAGCCCCTCCCGACCGTGGTGTTCATTGTCGCGTCGATCCTCAGCCTCGGCGGGCTCGGCATCGCGCTCGCGACGCTGCCGACCGGATCGGCCTATGCAGTGTGGACGGCGACCGGCGCGTCGCTGACGGTGCTGTGGGCGATGCTGACGAGGGTCGAACCCGCGAGCTTGGCCAAGGTGCTGCTGCTGACGGGGATCGTCGTCAGCGTCGTCGGGCTGAAGGTGTTCTCGTGACCGGCGTGCGCTGGGCCTGGCCGATCCTGCTCGCCAGCGCCGTCCTCGAGGCGGTGTGGGCGAACGCGCTGTCGGCCAGCGCGGGTTTCACCGTGATCGCGCCCAGCGTGCTGTTCCTGGTCACGGTCGTCGCCTCCACCGTCGGCTTGGGCATCGCCATGCGCCACATCCCGACCGGGACGGCCTACGCGGTCTGGACCAGCGTCGGCACGGTGCTGACTGTCGCCTACTCCGTCGCCGCGGGCCACGAGTCGATCAGCTGGCTCAAGGCCCTGTTCCTCGCCTGCAT
>DAONOU010000223.1:0-1136 GCA_035409265.1 Arachnia sp.
CCTACATCGCCCGCGACTACGGCTTCCTCGGCGACCTGATCCCCCGCCACGCGGTGCACGGCGTCCGCCGCGCCGAGGGAACGTTCGCCGTCGCCTCCCACCTGGACTAAACGCCGCTGGTTGAGCCGAACCCTCAGCGCGACGGCGGCACGAGGAAGGCCACGACGGCGATCGCGGCGCCGAGGCCGAGCAGGGCCGTGACGTCGACCCAGCGGCCGCGCACCACGAGCAGGCCGGCGGCCTCGCGCGAGAGCAGGAGGCGCAGCACGCCCGCGACGAGCAGCCCGCCCGCGATCATCACCGCGGCCCGACGCCAGTGGCCGAGCACCGCGAAGGAGACGCCGACGGCGACGCACGCCAGCGCCGCGGCCAGCGGCCACGGGCTGTCCGGGTACCAGTCGACCGGCTTGTCCGGCTTATCGGCCATGCAGCGCTTCCGCGCGGTCGACCACGTTGCTGAGCAGCATCGCGCGCGTCATCGGGCCCACGCCCCCCGGGTTCGGGGTGACCCACGCGGCCTTGTCCCACACGTCCGGGGCCAGGTCGCCGACGGTCTTTCCCTCCACGCGGCTGACGCCGACGTCGACGAGGACGGCCCCCTCGCGGATCAGGTCCGCGGTGATCATGCCGGGCACGCCCGCGGCGGCCACGACCACGTCGGCCCGCCGGGTGTGCGCGGCCAGGTCGCGCGTGCCGGTGTGGCAGAGCGTCACGGTCGCGTTCTCGGAGCGACGCGTGAGGATCAGCCCCAGCGGACGGCCGACGGTGATGCCGCGGCCGACCACGACCACCTCCGCGCCGTTCAGCTCCACACCGTGGCGGCGCAGCAGCTCGACGATGCCGCGCGGCGTGCAGGGCAGCGTCGCGGGCTCATTCAGGACGAGGCGGCCGAGGTTGATCGGGTGCAGGCCGTCGGCGTCCTTCGCGGGATCGATCAGGCTCAACGCCCAGTTCTCGTCGAGGTGGCGCGGGATCGGCAGCTGCACGATGTAGCCGGTGCAGGCCGGGTCCTCGTTCAGGCCGCGGATGGCGTCCTCCAGCTGGGCGGCGGTCGTGTCGCCCGGCAGCTCCACCTGGATCGACGCGATGCCCACCTGCTCGCAGTCGCGGTGCTTCATCCGCACGTAGTTCTGGCT
>DAONOU010000223.1:1236-4420 GCA_035409265.1 Arachnia sp.
ACGCCGGCGTCGAGCAGGACCTGCGGGCCGTCGGCGAAGGGGAAGAACGCGTCGGAGGCGACGACGGAGCCCGCGGCGCGGTCGCCCGCGCGGTCGACGGCGAGGTGGCAGGAGTCGACGCGGTTGACCTGGCCCATGCCGACGCCGACGGAGGCGCCGCCGTCGGCGAGCAGGATCGCGTTGGACTTGACGGCGCGCACGGCGCGCCAGGCGAAGGCGAGGTCTGCCAGCGTCGCCTCGTCGGCCGCCTCGCCGGCGACGAGCTGCCAGTTGGAGGGGTCGTCGCCCTCGGCGTCGATCGCGTCCGACTGCTGGAGCAGGATCCCGCCGTCGATCTGACGCAGCCCGACGCCGGAGTTCACGGCGTCGTCGGCGACCAGGACGCGGATGTTCTTCTTGCGGGCGAGAACCTCGACGGCACCCTCCTCGTAGCCGGGCGCGACGACCACCTCGGTGAAGATCTCGGCCACCTGCTCGGCCATCTCGACGGTGACCGGCCGGTTGGCCGCGATCACGCCGCCGAACGCCGAGACGGGATCGCAGGCGTGCGCCTTGCGGTGCGCCTCGGCGACGTCCGATCCGACGGCGATGCCGCAGGGGTTGGCGTGCTTGATGATGGCGACGGCGGGCGCATCGAAGTCGTAGGCGGCGCGGCGCGCGGCGTCGGCGTCCACGTAGTTGTTGTAGCTCATCTCCTTGCCGTGCAGCTGGGTCGCGTCGGCGAGGCCGGAGCGGCCGTCTCCGTTGCGGTAGACCGCGGCCTTCTGGTGGGCGTTCTCGCCGTAGCGGAGGTCCGCGACCTTGCGCCAGGTTCCGCCGACCCAGCCCGGGAACCCGGTGCCCTCGGAGGAGTCGGTGAGCACGCTGCCCATCCAGCTGGCGACGGCGACGTCGTAGGTGGCCGTGTGCACGAACGCGGCGGCGGCGAGCGCCTGGCGCTCCGCCAGGGTGAAGCCGCCGGCGGCCAGCGCCGCGCGGAGGGCCGGGTACTGCTCGGCCGAGGTGACCACGGCGACCGACGGGTGGTTCTTGGCCGCGGCGCGCACCATGGTCGGCCCGCCGATGTCGATCTGCTCGACGCACTCGTCCTGGCCTGCGCCGGAGGCGACGGTGGCCTCGAACGGGTAGAGGTTGGTGACGACCAGGTCGAAGGGGGCGACCCCCAGCTCGTCCAGCTGCGCGCGGTGCGACTCGAGGCGGCGGTCGGCCAGGATTCCCGCGTGCACCATCGGGTGCAGCGTCTTGACCCGGCCGTCGAGGCACTCGGGGAACCCGGTGACGGACTCGACGGGGACGACGGGGATGCCCGCCTCGGCCAGCTTGGCCGCGGTGGATCCGGTGGAGACGATCTCGACGCCCGCGTCGGCGAGGTCGCGGCCCAGCTCGATCAGGCCCGTCTTGTCGTAGACGGAGAGGAGCGCTCGGCGCAGCGGGATCAGATCGGTCACGGGTGTTCCTTCTTCCATTCGGAGACGGCCTGGATGAGGAGGCCGCGCTCGACCACCTTGATGCGCTCGTGCAGCGATTCGACGTCGTCGTCATCCCGGACGTCGACCGCGCCTTGCAGCAGGATCTTACCGGTGTCGACCCCGGCGTCGACGACGAAGACGGTCGCCCCGGAGACCTTCACGCCCGCGCGGAGCGCGTCGCGGGGGCCGTGCATGCCGGGAAAGCTCGGCAGCAGCGCGGGGTGCGTGTTGATGGTGCGGCCGCCGAAGCGCGCGAGGAAGTCCGCGCCCACCAGCTTCATGAACCCGGCGGAGGCCACGAGGTCGGGCTCGAAGCCCGCGACGAGCTCCGTCAGCTCCCTGTCCCACCGCGCGCGGTCGCCACCCCGGGGCAGCGGGTGCGCGATGGCGGGGATCCCCCGCTGCCGGGCGCGCTCCAGCCCGTAGGCGTCGGCCTGGTCGGAGACGACGGCGACCACCTCGGCGTCCACCTCGCCGTCGGCGATGGCGTCGAGCAGCGCCTGGCAGAGGGTGCCGGAGCCGGAGAGCAGGACACAAACCTTGGTCGTCACAGGCGAAGCCTACGCGGCGGAGGGCTCCTCGGCCTCCTCGCGCTCCGCCGGTGGGCGGCGGACGAGGCCGACGATCAGGCCCGCGGCCAGGCCTGCGAGGCCGAGGATGCTGGGGGCGAACAGGAAGATCTCCGGGCTGCGGGCGCCCAGCGCCGCCATCCGGTCCGTCCCCAGCCCGCCCGCGCCGAGCGCGCAGGCCACGGCCACCAGGAGCCCGGCAACGGTCCCCGCGAGGCCGCCGACCACGGCCGTCTCGTCGAAGCGCGCGCGGGGCCGGGCCAGGGCCACGACGACGCCCGCGACGGCGCCCGCCGCGACGCCGACGAGCAGCCAGAGGAGCGCGGGCCAGGGCGCGGGGCCGGGCTCCGGCAGGGCGCCGAGCACGGGGAGCGCGGGCAGCAGGCCGAGGTCCGTGGAGCCCAACGTGACGAGCGACCCGTCGCCCAGCGTGATGCCCGCCCCCAGCGCCCAGGAGGCGCACGCGAGGATCAGGTTCGGGAGGTAGATCAGGTGCAGCGCCACGAGCAGCACGACCGCCGGCCACCCCCCGTCGAGCGCGGCGACCATCTCGGTCACGCGCGCCCGGCCCTGCCACAGGGCGACGGCCAACACCGCGGCGGAGCCCGCGACGACGACAAGCAGCGCGGCGCCGAGCGCCCGGGGCGCAGCGCGCAGCCACTCGGGCCAGGCGTCCGTCGGGTCGTATCCGACGCCCCGGCTGACACCCCAGAGCGCGGCGACGGCGGCCACCGTGACCGCTCCGAGGACGAGACCCGCGGTCAGCAGGTCGAGGACGGCGGCCAGAGCCACGACGGCCGCGGCATAGGTGCCGCCGAACACGGCCGCGACGCGCAGCGTCAGCGCCTCGGGGTCGACCCACACGCGGCCGGTGTCGTCGGGGTCATGCCGGTCGGCGGCCGCCTGCCGGGCGGCGAGCGAGGCCATCGGCAGCGCGAGGAAGATCAGGAGGACGGTGACCCCGAGCGGGGCCATGGTGACGGTCTGCCCCGCGATCGTGGTGGCCCCACCATGCGCGAGGAGCAACAGCTGAGCCGCCAGCCTGAGCGCGCCCCGGAACTCGGCCGCGGGCGAGGTGAACCAGCCGAGCGTCGCGAGCGCCGCGAGAATCAACCAGCCCGCGACAAGCACCGCGAGCGGGCCTAG
>DAONOU010000224.1:0-4404 GCA_035409265.1 Arachnia sp.
CCCACCCCGGCCGCTGCCAACGCCGCGGCTCCGGCGTCCACCTCGTCCATCAGCTCGCCGTAACTCAGCCGGCCGTCCGGATCCTCGATCGCCGTCGACGACGGGTAGCGTTCCGCCGTCGAACGCAGGACATCGATCAAAGTGCGCGGCTGGGACACCTCCCCCGTACGGTCGAGGACGGAGGTTGCCGAGGCGCTCGTCGCGGACCGCTTGTCACCCACTGATATCACCGTCCTGAGGCTACCGAGGACGCCAAGATCGCGCCCCGCCCGCGAGGTCCCCAGATGTGGGTAAATCGCCGGGGCTGGTTCCCCTGCGCGCCCAACGGATGAGCGTCAGTCCGTTCACCTTCTACCGCGGGACCGCCGCGCTCATGGCTGCCGACCTGGCCCGCGATCCTTCCAGCGGAATCCTGGTCGCGTCCTGCGGCGATGCGCACGTGAGCAACTTCGGGTTCTATGCGTCGCCCCAGCGCACCCTGGTCTTCGACCTGAACGACTTCGACGAGTCCGCCTGGGCGCCGTGGGAATGGGACCTGAAGCGGCTGGTCGCCAGCGTCATCATCTCGGGGCAGGCCACGAACCGGAGCCGCAAGAAGACCCGAAAGGCGGCCCGCGCAGCCATCGACTCCTATCTCGGGACACTGCGCGAGGCGATCAAGCGCAGCCCCATCGACCGCTACTTCGCGAGCTTCAACCCGAGCCAGCGCACCCACGGCCTCGACAAGCAGTCGCGCGTGGTGCTGGAGGCAGCGATCTCCGATGCGTCGAAGCGGACGGGCGTCAGGGCGGCGCGCAAGCTGACCCGGGTGGACGAGAGGGTCGGGCGCGGTTCATCGAGCAGCCCCCGACCACCACCCCAATCGACGACGCCACCGCCGCCAGGATCACCGAGGACCTGCGGCTCTACCAGAAGTCCGCGGCGGTCGATATCCGGCTCCTGCTGCGTCAGTATTCGCTCAGCGACATGGCGTTGCGTGTGGTCGGCGTCGGCAGCGTCGGCACTCGGTGCTACCTCGCCCTCTTCGACGACGGCAAGGGCGGCAAGCTGATCCTGCAGGCGGTGTCGGACCCCTTCCTCGGCCACCTCCGTCAGGATTCCCGCGACTACTACGTGCGCCAGTTCCACGACATGAAGGGCGGCATCGACACCGAGACGCTGGGAGACAAGCCGTTCCGCCGCTATGCGGCCGCCTGCGGGGCCGTACTTGCCCGAGCACACGCGCAGTCACCGGCTGCGGCGGACATCGTCGAGTACGTGGGCGGGGGCAAGAAGCTGACCCGGGCAATCCTCGCCTGGTCCTACGACTACGCCCGGCTCTCTCGCGCGGACTACGAGGCCTTCCTCGCATCGTTCGTGACGGCCCAGGACTAGTGCTGCTCGAGCAGCCTGCCGTCGTGACCGAACACGGACCGGCTTGAGGGCCGCGGCTGTCTGACCAGGACGGAGATGGCGGCGATGGGCCGTACTCTCGCCTACTCGACGTGTCGCCACCCAACCCGACCAAGGCCGGTCGCGGCTACTCGATCACGAGCACCAGGTCGCCGCCCTCGAGGCCGGTCGTCCCGGCGAACACGACCCGGATGACGACGCCCGACACCGGCGCGTTGATCGCCGCCTCCATCTTCATGGCCTCGATGGTGGCCACCGGGTCGCCCGCGGACACCTCGTCGCCCACCGCGACGCTGGGGGTGACGGCCCCGGAGAACGGCGTGGCCACGTGGCCCTTGTGGTTCGGATCGGCCTTCTCCGCCGCGGGCACCTCCGACGCGATCGACAGGTCCCGCACCCGGACCTGCCGCATCTGGCCGTTGAGCAGGCACATGACGGTGCGCTTTCCGCGCTTGTCGGGGTCGGAGATCGCCTCGATGCCGGCGAGCAGAGTGACGCCCTTCTCCAGCGTGATCGAATACTCCTCGCCGCGCTGCATGCCGTAGAGGTACGGCAGCGTCGGCAGGACGGAGACGTCGCCGAAGTCGAGGCGCGCCTGCTCGAAGTCGCGCGTCGGCCCCGGGAAGAGGAGCCGGTTCAGGGTCTCCTGGCGCACGCGGCCGGGCTCCGCGAGGAGCGCGAGGTCCGCCGGGGCCACCTCGGTGTCGCGGACGGGCGTCCTGCGGCCCTGCGTGGCGCGGCTGCGGAACGGCTCGGGCCAGCCGCCCGCGGGCTCCCCCAGCTCGCCGTTCAGGAAACCGATGACCGAGTCCGGGATGTCGAACCTCTGCGGGTCCGCCTCGAACTCACCCGCGTCGGCGCCGACGGCGACGAGGTGCAGCGCGAGATCGCCAACCACCTTCGACGACGGGGTCACCTTGGTGGGCCGGCCGAGGATCTTGTCGGCAGCCGTGTACATGTCCTCGATGGCCTCGAACTTGTCGCCGAGGCCCAGCGCGATGGCCTGCTGACGCAGGTTGGACAGCTGCCCGCCGGGGATCTCGTGGCTGTAGACGCGGCCGGTCGGCGCGGGGAGCCCGGACTCGAACGGCGCGTACAGCTTCCGCACGGCCTCCCAGTACGGCTCCAGGTCGAGGACGGCGTTCGGATCGACCTCAGGCTGGCGCGGCGTGTGCTGCAGCGCCATGACCAGCGCCGACATCGGGGGCTGCGACGTCGTCGAGCTCATCGCGGAGTTGGCGACGTCGACGGCGTCCACGCCCGCGTCGATGGCCGCGAGCAGGGTGGCCAGCTGGCCGCCGGTGGTGTCGTGGGTGTGCAGGTGCACGGGCAGGTCGAAGCGCTCGCGCAGCGCGGTCACGAGGCGGCGACCGGCCTCAGGGCGGAGAAGGCCCGCCATGTCCTTGATCGCGAGCACGTGCGCGCCGGCGTCGACGATCTGCTCGGCGAGGCGCAGGTAGTAGTCGAGCGTGTAGACGGGCTCGGCGGGATTCAGCAGGTCCGCGGTGTAGCAGAGGGCCACCTCGGCGATCGTGGAGCCGGTGGCCAGCACGGCGTCGATGGCGGGCCGCATCTGGCCGACGTCGTTCATGGCGTCGAAGATGCGGAAGATGTCGACCCCGGTGGCCGCGGCCTCCTCGACGAAAGCGTCGGTGACCTCCTTCGGATACGGGGTGTAGCCGACGGTGTTGCGGCCGCGCAGCAGCATCTGCAGGTTCTGGTTCGGCATGGCCGCGCGCAGCTTCGCGAGCCGCTCCCACGGGTCCTCCCCGAGGAACCGCAGCGCGACGTCGTAGGTGGCGCCGCCCCAGCACTCGACCGAGAGCAGGTTCGGCAGCGTCCGCGCCTGTACGGGGGCGACGGCGACGAGGTCACGGGTGCGCACGCGGGTGGCGAGCAGCGACTGGTGGGCGTCTCGGTACGTGGTGTCGGTGATGCCGACGGGGACGGCGGCGCGTAGCTCGGCCGCAAACGCCGCGGGCCCGACCGCGAGCAGCCGCTGGCGCGGGCCGTCGGGCGTGGGAGCGGTGAGGTCCACCGTCGGGAGCTTCAGGCTCGGCTCCAGCGTGGTGACGGCGTCGCCGTTGGGCTTGTTGACGGTCACCTCCGCGAGGTGGCGCAACAGCTTGGTCGCCCGGTCGGCCGGGGTGCGGGCGTTCAGCAGGTAGGGGCGCTCGTCGATGAACGATGTCGTCACGCCGCCGCGCTCGAAGTCGGGGTCGTCGAGCACCGCGCGCAGGAACGGGATGTTGGTCGCGACCCCACGGACGCGGAACTCCGCGAGCGCGCGCCGGGCGCGGGCGATCGCGCCGTCGAGGGTGCGGCCGCGGGCGGTGAGCTTCACGAGTAGCGAGTCGAAGTGCGGGCTGATCTCGACGCCGGTGCCGGTGGTGCCGCCGTCGAGCCGGATGCCGGCGCCGGAGGCGGAGCGGTAGGCGGTGATGAGGCCGGTGTCGGGGCGGAACGAGTTGAGCGGGTCCTCCGTGGTGATGCGGCACTGGAGGGCGGCGCCGCGGATCTGCAGCTCGTCCTGGCGGATGCCGATCTCCTCCAGCGTCTCCCCGCGGGCGATCCGCATCTGGGCCTGCACGAGGTCGACGTCGGTGATCTCCTCGGTGACCGTGTGCTCCACCTGGATGCGCGGGTTCATCTCGATGAACACGTGGCGGCCTGCGCGCGGCCCGTCGGTCTCGACGAGGAACTCGACGGTGCCCGCGCAGGTGTAGTTGATGGCCTTGGCGAACTTCACGGCGTCGGCGGTGAGCGCGTCACGCAGCTCCTGGGTGATGTGCGGCGCGGGCGCGATCTCGACCACCTTCTGGTGGCGCCGCTGGATGGAGCAGTCGCGCTCGAACAGGTGGACGGTCTCGCCCTCGCCGTCCGCGAGGATCTGCACCTCGATGTGGCGCGGTCCGACGACGGCCTGCTCGACGAACACCGTCGGATCGCCGAATGCCGCCTCGGCCTCGCGCATGGCCGCGCCCAGGTCGTCGGCGAACTGCGCGGGGTCGT
>DAONOU010000225.1:0-4265 GCA_035409265.1 Arachnia sp.
CCTCGGCCATCGACGCGGTCGCCCTGGCCGGTGCGATCGGGTTCGTGATCCTGTTCGGCCTCGTCGTGCGGTCCCGCAGGCCCCGCTGGTGGCTGCTCCTGCCGCTCGCGCTCGCCGCCTGGGGCTTCATGCACGCGTCGGGGGTGCATGCCACCATCGCCGGCGTCCTGCTCGGTTTCACGGTGCCCGCGCGGGCCGTTCACGGGGAGCGGCACGTCCGCGCCCACGACTTCGACGACGCCGTCCGCCCCTTCTCCTCCGGGATCGCGCTGCCCGTGTTCGCGTTCTTCTCGGCGGGCGTCTCGCTGGTCAGCGGCGCCGGCCCCGCGGCGGTGCTCGGGCAACCCGTGGTCCCCGCGATCGTCCTCGGCCTCGTCGTCGGCAAGCTCGTCGGCGTGCTCGGCACCACGGCGGTGGTGACGAGGCTCACCCCGCTGCGCCTCCCGGACGCCATCGGGCTGCGAGACCTCCTGCCCGTGGGGTTCCTCACCGGCATCGGCTTCACCGTGTCCCTGCTCATCGCCGAACTCTCCTTCCCCGACGGCACGCACACCGCCGGGGCCAAGATCGCCATCCTGATCGCGACGCTCCTCGCCGCGGTCGCCGCGGCGATCCTGTTGCGCTGGGACGCCCGGAAGGCCCGCTCCGAGGACATGAACGAGGACGGCGTCGCAGATCAGGACATCGCGCGCATCGGGGATGAGGAGTCCTGATCGTCACCTCGCCGCGAGGGATCCTTGTTCAGGAAGCGTCCACGAGCTCCACGTAGGACGCGAGGGCGCCGAGGGAGAGCAGGCCGACGCCGCGCATGAAGTGCGTGTGTGCCCGGCCGATCGCCGTGGCCAGCATCTCCGGCGCCCACGGAAGCAGGTGGTCGCGCACGAAGGCGGCGCCGATCCCGATGAGGCGCTCGGCCTCGGCCTCGTCGCCGGCGTCGAGCGCGTCGATGGCGCGGAGGCAGGACCGGGCGACGAAGTCGAACTCCAGGCCGATGTGGTCGTCGGGCTCCCGGTTCAGCCGCGGGGCCTGGAGGGAGAGGCCGCGGTAGGCGGCGCGCACCTCGAGCGTCTGCTCGTCGAACACGAGGCCGTCGAGGCCGCGGTGCACGGACTCGTAGGGAGGGACGACCGCGGCGGCGGTGTCGCCGTAGAGGCGGTCGTGGTCGTGGCGAATGGCGTCGCTGCTCTCGGTCTCCCGGCGCGAGGCGGTCAGCTCGGCCAGCCCGAGCCGCGCATCCTTCGAGTCCAGCGGCCACTCGTCGAGCAGCTCCCACAGCGTCAGCAGCGTGTGCTCGTCGGGAGCGGCCCGGTGGAACCTGCCGAGGACGGAGAACGCCGCCGCCATGTCGTCGAGGCGTGCGATGTCCTGCATGGGTATCCTCCGCGTGTCCGGTGAGCGCCCCCCGGATGAGGGGGTCGTCCGAGTCTATTTCGGGGCTTCGGCCGCACTTAGCCGACCCCGCCGGAATCTATCCGACGGGTGTCCTGTAAGTTTCGAGACACCTGATCCTCAACCTGTGGAGGCCCCAGATGTCCACGACCCAGGAGACGGCGACCACGCCGTTCGGAAACAGCTCTCGGCGCACCTTCCTCAAGTGGTCCGGGGTGGCAGGCGGCACCGCTGCCCTGGTCTCCACCGTCACGGACCTCGGCATGCCCGGCACCGCCACGGCGGCGCCCGGCGACGGGATGGCCGACGCCGACAAGACGGTCTGGTCCGCCTGCGTCATCAACTGCGGATCCCGCTGCCCGCTGCGGCTCCAGGTCAAGGACGGCACCATCGTCCGCGTCCTCCCCGACAACACCGGCGACGACACCCTCCTGAACCGGAACATCAAGGCCTGCGTCCGCGGGCGCAACATGCGCCAGCGCGTCTACAACCCGGACCGGATCAAGAAGCCACTCAAGCGCGTGGACGGTGCGAAGCGCACCGAGGGCCGGTTCGAGGAGATCAGCTGGGACGAGGCCCTCGACCTGATGGCCGAGAAGATCAGGTACACCTATGACACGTACGGCCCCGAGGCGATCTACAAGAACTACGGTTCCGGCGTCTGGAACGCGCACATCGGCTACTCGGGCGGCTGGGCTCGCCTCTTCAACCTCCTGGGTGGCTACCTGGGCTACTACGGCAACTACTCCTACCTCCAGGTGTCGCAGTGCACCCGCTACTTCTACGGCACCCCCGACGAGCAGCCGTCGAACTCGATCGAGGATTCGATCGAGAACTCGAAGCTGCTGGTGCTGTGGGGCAACAACCCGCAGGAGACGCGGATGTCGGGCGGCGGCATCACCTTCACCACGGCGATGGCGAAGAAGAAGGGCCTGAAGATCATCGTCGTCGACCCGCGCTACTCGGACTCGGCGTCCGTGCTGGCCGACGAGTGGATCGCGCTGCGGCCCGGCACCGACACGGCGCTGATCGCCGCCATGGTGCACGTGATGTTGCAGGAGAACCTGCACGACCAGGCGTTCCTCGACGCCTACTGCGTCGGCTTCGACGAGGAGCACCTGCCCGCGGGGGCACCGAAGAACGCGTCCTATCGGTCCTACGTCGAGGGCAAGGGACCCGACGGCGTGGAGAAGACCCCGGAATGGGCGGCGGAGATCACGGGCGTTCCCGCCAACCAGATCCGCAAGTTCGCGCGGGAGGTCGCGCTGGCGAAGCCGGCCAACATCACCCAGGGCTGGGGGCCGCAGCGCCACGCGCACGGCGAGAACCAGGCCAACGCCATCTACCTCCTCGCCTGCGTGACCGGCAACGTCGGCATCCCCGGCGGCGGCACCGGCGGCCGCGACGGCTACTACTGGCCGGTCACCCAGTGGCTCGACGACGGAGCCAACCCCGTCCAGACGCAGATCTCCTGCTACACGTGGACCGATGCCATCGAGCGCGGCCCGGAGATGACGGCGCTCGCCGACGGCGTGCGCGGCCGCGACAGGCTGGAGACGGGCATCAAGTTCATGGTGTTCTACGGCTCGGCGATGGGATCGTCGCAGCACGGCGACATCAACCGCACGCGGCAGATCCTCGACGACGAGTCCAAGTGCGAGTTCATCGTCGGCATGGACAACCAGATGACGTCGACGATGAAGCTGTGCGACCTCGTCCTCCCGGACACGACGACGTCGGAGCGCTGGGACCTCGTGCCGTCGGAGTACACCGGCGACATGGCCTACGAGATCATGTGCGAGCAGGCCATCGCGCCGCTCTACGAGTCGCGCACGGCGATCGACGTGACCACCGCGCTGGCCGAGCGCCTCGGCGTGGCCGCCGAGTTCGCGGGAGGCAAGAAGACCACCGAGGACTGGGCGCGGGAGCTCCAGGACAAGAACAGGGAGGCGAACCCCCACCTGCCGGAGTTCGAGGCGCTGCGCGAGATGGGCGTCTACCGGTACCTCGACCCGAACGGGCTCTACGTCGGGCTCAAGGCGTTCCGTGAGGACCCCGAGGCGAACCCGCTCGGCACGCCGTCGGGCAAGATCGAGATCTACTCGTCCCAGCTCGCCGAGCTGGCCGCCACGTGGGAGTTCCCGAACCCGTTGCCCGGCGACGAGATCACGCCGATCCCGGTGCACGTCGCCACCTGGGAGAGCGCCGAGGAGGCGCGGACCAACGAGACGTACCCGCTGCAGTGCATCAGCCATCACTACAAGGGGCGCACGCACTCCACCTACGGCAACCTCTCCAACAATCTCGAGGCGCACCCGCAGAAGATCTGGATCAACACGCGCGACGCCGCCGCCCGCGGCATCGCCAACGACGACGTCGTCAAGGTCTTCAACGACCGCGGCACGATCCAGTGCCAGGCGCTGGTCACCCCGCGCATCGTCCCCGGCGCGATCTCCGTGCCGCAGGGCGCCTGGGTCAAGTTCGACGCCGCCGGCGTCGACCACGGCGGCGCCGCCAACGTCCTCACCTCGCTGCACACCACGCCGCTGGCCAAGGGCAACGGCCAGCACACCAGTCTCGTCCAGGTCGCGAAGGCATAGGGAGTCAGATCATGAGCGAACCGCAGATCACGGCGGGGGCCGGCTACGGCTTCCACTTCGACCAGAGCCTGTGCAACGGCTGCAAGGCGTGCCAGATCGCGTGCAAGGACAAGCACGACCTGCCGATCGGCGTGAACTGGCGCCGCGTCGTCGAGTACACGGGCGGCACCTGGCAGACCGACGGCAACACCTTCAGCCCGAACGTCTTCTCGTACTACACCTCGATCTCGTGCAACCACTGCGAGAACCCGGTGTGCATGCAGGTCTGCCCGACGA
>DAONOU010000226.1:0-4230 GCA_035409265.1 Arachnia sp.
AGGTGCGCGGCGAAGTGTTCTTCCCCGTCGCCGGGTTCGAGGAGTTGAACGAGTCCCTCGTCGCGGCGGGCAAGGCGCCGTTCGCGAACCCGCGCAACTCGGCGGCGGGGTCGCTGCGGCAGAAGAACCCCGAGGTTACGGCGTCGCGGCCGCTGCGGATGCTGGTCCACGGCGTCGGCGAGGTCGAGGGCGTGACCTTCTCGTCCCAGTCCGAGGCTTACCAGCGCCTCGGGGAGTGGGGCCTCCCGGTGCCGGAGACGGCGCGCGTGGTCGAATCGGCGGCAGAGGTGGCCGAGTTCGTCGCCTACTACGGCGAGCACCGCCACGACCTCAGCCACGAGATCGACGGCATCGTGGTCAAGGTAGACAGCATCGCCGAGCAGGACCGGATGGGCTCGACGTCGCGCGCGCCGCGCTGGGCCATCGCGTACAAGTATCCGCCCGAGGAGGTCAACACCAAGCTCCTCGACATCCAGGTCAACGTCGGCAGGACGGGGCGCGTGACGCCGTTCGGGGTGATGCAGCCGGTGTTCGTCAGCGGCTCGACGGTGGAGATGGCGACGCTGCACAACGCGTTCGAGGTGGAGCGCAAGGGCGTGTTGATCGGCGACACCGTCGTCCTGCGCAAGGCCGGCGACGTGATCCCAGAGATCGTGGCCCCCGTCGTCGCGCTGCGCGACGGCACCGAGCGCGCGTTCGTCATGCCCACGCACTGCCCCTCCTGCGGCACTGAACTCCGGCCGGAGAAGGAGGGTGACAAGGACATCCGCTGCCCGAACTCCCGGTCCTGCCCCAGCCAGCTACGCGAGCGGCTCTTCGGGCTGGCCTCCCGCGGCGCCCTCGACATCGAGGCCCTCGGCTGGGAGGGCGCGGGCGCGCTGCTCGACTCCGGCATCCTCGCCGACGAGGGCGGCCTCTTCGCGCTGACCGCCGACGACCTGCTCGGCACCGAGCTCTACACCCGTGCCGCGAAGCCGGCAGAGCTGGCCGACGGCACCGGCGTGCGGGACGGCCGCGTGCTGTCGACCGTCGGCCTGAAGCTGCTCGCCAACCTGGAGACGGTCAAGGAGCAGCCGCTGTGGCGGGTGCTCGTCGCGCTGTCCATCCGCCACGTCGGCCCGTCGGCCGCGCGCTCGCTCGCGGCGCGGTTCGGCTCGATGGACGCCATCCGCACCGCCACCGCCCTGGACCTCGCCTTCGCCGACGGTGTGGGCGGCGTGATCGCGGAGTCGGTCAAGGCCTGGTTCGAGGTCGACTGGCACCGCGACATCGTCGAGGCCTGGGCCGCCGCAGGCGTCCGCATGGCCGACGATGTCGACGAGTCGACCCCCCGGACGCTGGAGGGGTTGACGGTCGTGGTCACCGGGTCGCTGGAGGGGTTCACCCGCGACGGCGCGAAGGAGGCCATCATCTCCCGCGGCGGCAAGGCGGCGGGATCGGTGAGCAAGAACACCGACTACGTCGTCGTCGGCGCCAACGCGGGGTCGAAGGCGGCGAAGGCCGAGCAGCTCGGGCTCCCGGTGCTCGACGAGGCGGGCTTCGCGCGCCTCCTCGCCGAGGGGCCAACGGCCAGCTGAGAGGATTCGCCAACATCGGGCCCCAACGGGCATGACCGTGCCAGTTGGGGGCCGATGTTGGCGAATCCTCTCAGCCCCGTTCGCGCAGTCGACCTCCCGCGCGCCCAGTCCCAGAGGAAGATCAGCGGGACCCCTGATCGCCAACGCGGCCTCGTTCCTGGTCGGCCTGGCGGTGACCGTTGGTCTCGCGATCCTCGCGCAGCCGAGGGGGTAGGAGCTTGGCGCGCAGGGCCCGGTCGCGGTTCACGAGGCCCGACACGCCGTCGCGCCCGAAGTCCCTCGGCTGCTCCTCCGCCATGCCCCCAGCGTAGACCCGCGTCCCGTCGGCCGGGTCGCTAGGGTGGCCCTCATGCCTGAGGGTCACGTCATCCATCGCCTCGCCGACGAGTTCACCGCCACGTTCGGCGGCAGATCCGTCTTCGTGTCGTCGCCCCAGGGGAGGTTCGACGTCGGCGACCTCGACGGCGCGGTGCTGGAGCGCGGCGACGCCGTCGGCAAGCATCTGTTCCTCGACTTCGCCACGGGGGAGACCGTGCACATCCACCTCGGGTTGATCGGGAAGCTCCGGTTCGAGCCGTTCGGGCCGCCGGTCGGGCAGGTGCGGCTGCGCGTCAGCGACGGCGTGGTCGCCGCCGACCTGCGCGGCCCCCAGTGGTGCCGGATCATCACGCCCGCGGAGCGCGACGCCGTCGTGGCCGCCAGCGGCCCGGACCCGCTGCGCGGCGACACCGACCCGGGCGTCGGGTACGAACGCCTGCGCAGGAGCGGCAAGTCGATCGCCGCGCTGCTGATGGACCAGCGGATCGCCGCCGGGATCGGCAACATCTTCCGCGCGGAGGTGCTCTTCCGGCACCGCCTCGACCCGACCATCCCCGGCCGCGAGCTCTCCCGGAAGTCCTGGGACATCCTGTGGGAGGACCTCGTCGGGTTGATGGAGACCGCGGTCGACCGCGGCCGCATCGACACCGTCGTCGACGACCACTCGCCCGAGGTCCAGGGACGTCCTCCGCGCGTGGACGCTCACGGCGGCGAGGTCTACGTGTACCGGAGGACGGGCCAGCCGTGCCTCGTCTGCGGCACCGAGATCCGCACCACCATGCTCGAGGGCCGCACGATGTACTGGTGCCCGAGGTGCCAGCGGCGGAAGACCGCCGCTCCTTGAGCCGCGCTGAAGGGGCGCAGCGGCGCGCGTCGAAAGGCCCCGCGCTGTCCTGAGGACCGAACCCACGAACGGAGAGACATGAACTACCGGCTGGCCATGCTGGATGTGGACGGCACGCTGAAGACCGCGGGCGACTGGAACCCGGGCGCGGAGGAACTGCTGGACCTCCTGCGTTCCCGCGGCATCACGGTTGCGCTGTGCTCGGGGCGCACGTCGGCGTCGATGACCTGGTTGGGCGACCGCGTTCCGCACGCCGCGTTCGTGGCGGCCAACAGTGGATCGACGGTGTGGGAGCGGACCGACGACGAGTGGACGCTGCTGGCGCACCGGTCGCTCGGCGTGGAGCAGGTGAGCGAGATCGTCGCGACGGCGGAGGCGGCGGGCATCGAGGTGTGGGCCCACACCGAGCGGGACTGGATCGCCCGGGAACGCACCCCTCGCGTGCAGCGCGACGAGTCCTTCGTGGGCGACACCGCACTACTCGAGGACGCCGCCGGCCGCGACGACGTCGGCAAGCTGCTGCTGCTCAGCAGCCACCCTTCCCACGAGCCTGTCGCACGGAGCCTTGCCGCGCTCCCGGGTGTTGCGGCGGTCTCGTCCAGCGAGATCTTCATGGACCTGGTTCCGGAGGCGTCGGCCGCGGGCAAGGGCGGGGACGTGCTGATCGACAGGCTCGGCATCGGCTGGGACGAGGTGATCGCGATCGGCGACGGCGAGAACGACAGCGGCATGGTCTCGCAGGCGGGCCTCGGCATCGCCATCTCCCCGCTATCCGTCGAGGTCCTCGCCCCCGCCCGCCCGGGTCAGGTCCGCCGCGGCGCCGCCAACACCGCGGGCGCCCTGGCCGCGCTCAGGGCCGTCCTCGGCTGAACCTCGCCGGTAGGCGAGCTCATCCCACTTCGGCGGCGGCGTTTCGTCGATTCCGGCACGGTCCTCGGCATCTTTGCCAACGCGCCGAAGATCGACGCTGAGCGGTTCTTCGCCGATCTCGACGCCGTCGTTGATCAGGACCCCACCCCCCCGGTGGCTGACCGCCCTTGATCGCGGCCTTCTCGAGGCGAAGACACCGACGGTGCCTGGGGCTGAAGCGAGGTACTCACTGGCGACGGCGCCTTGAGGCGGCTGGGAGTGCAGTCACTTGGTCGCTGACGAGGTTGGGCACGCATTACGCTCTTCGACTATGACATTGAACCAGTACGGCGCCGTCCTCTTCGACCTCGACGGCGTGCTCACCCCGACCGCGGACGTGCACATGCGCGCGTGGAGCGAGCTGTTCAACGGCTACCTCGCCGGCGTCGCGGGGCAGGACCCCTACACGGACGACGACTACTACCGCTTCGTCGACGGCAAGCCCCGCTACGACGGCGTGCGCGACTTCCTCGCGTCGCGCGGCATCGCGCTGCCCGACGGCGACCCGGCCGACGCGCCGGGGGCGGGCACCGTCTGCGCGCTGGGCAACCGCAAGAACGCGGTGTTCAACGAGGTGATCGC
>DAONOU010000227.1:0-4225 GCA_035409265.1 Arachnia sp.
CGACGAGGCGCAGAACACCTCGATGGAGCAGATGAAGATGTTCCTGACCCGCCTCGGGTTCAACTCGAAGATCGTCGTCACCGGCGATATCACCCAAGTCGACCTCCCGGGCGGACAGAAGAGCGGCCTCCGCGAGGTGCAGCACGTCCTCGACGGCCTCGACGACATCGCGTTCTGCACCTTGACGGCGCGCGACGTCGTCCGGCACCGGCTGGTGGGCCGGATCGTCGCCGCCTACGACGAGTTCGAGAGCCTCCAAACGGCGGCCTCGGAGAATCGCCACCGGGAGCGGACGGCGCGCCGATGATCGACATCAACAACGAGTCCGGGGTGGAGGCCGACGAGCTGGGTCTCGTCTCGCTCGCCCGCTTCGCGCTGGAGCAGTTGCGCATCCACCCGCAGGCCGACCTCTCCATTCTGCTCGTCGACGAGACCACCATGGCCGACTACCACGAGCGGTTCATGGACCTCCCCGGCCCGACCGACGTGATGAGCTTTCCCATGGACGAGCTGCGCGAGCCCGCCGACGACGAGGAGGCGCCGCTGGGCCTGCTCGGCGACATCGTGCTCTGCCCCACCGTGACGGCCCGGCAGGCGGCGGAGAACGGCCGCGAGCCCGACGCCGAGGCCGAGTACCTGCTCATCCACGGGCTGCTGCACCTGCTGGGCCACGACCACGCGGAGCCGGAGGAGAAGGCCGTCATGTTCGGGCTGAACGACAAGATCATCGCCGCGTGGGAACTGGCGCGCCGGTGATGTCGCCCTCCGACTGGACCCAGCTGATCCTCGCGGTGCTGTGCGCCGTCGGGGCGTCCCTCCTGGTGGCGGTCGAGACCGCGCTGTCGATCATGACGAAGTCCCGCGCGGAGCGCATGGTCGAGTCCGGGGAGCGCGGCGCGGAGCGCATCGCGCTGATCGCCCAGGACCCCGCCCCGTCGATCAACGCCGTCCTGTTCACGCGGCTCCTGTTGGAGACCAGCTCGATCGTGCTCGTCACCATCATGCTCTTCCAGCACTTCGCCCACGACTGGGCCCGCGCCCTGACCGCGATCGCCCTCATGTGCGTCGTCTCCTTCATCCTGTGGGGCGTCGCGCCCCGCACCCTCGGCAGACAGCGCCCGGGCGAGACCCTGCGCGCGCTCGGCGGGGCGGTGAGCGCGATCACGACGGTGTTCGGCCCCATCGCGCAGTTGATGATCCTGCTCGGCAACGCGCTGACCCCCGGCAAGGGCTACGCCGACGGCCCGTTCGCCAGCGAGGCCGAGCTCCGCGACTTCGTCGACATCGCCGAGGCGAACGAGTTGATCGA
The DNA here is from genome assembly GCA_035409265.1 of Arachnia sp. Lineage (GTDB taxonomy): Bacteria > Actinomycetota > Actinomycetes > Propionibacteriales > Propionibacteriaceae > Arachnia. The sequence goes on from DAONOU010000227.1 coordinate 1,310, forward strand.
GGCGGGCGAGTCGAAGATGCTGCACTCGGTCTTCGAGCTGGGCGACACCATCGTCAAGGAGGTCATGGTCCCGCGCACGGACATGGTCTACGTGACGAAGGGCAAGACGCTGCGCCAGCTGATGAGCCTCGCGCTGCGCTCCGGCTTCTCGCGCATCCCCGTCGTCGGGGAGGGCCTCGACGACATCCTCGGCGTCGTCTACCTGAAGGACGTGTCGAAGCGGATCTACGACTTCCCCGACGCTCAGCATCAGGAGAAGGTCGCCGACATCATGCGCGCCGCGGCGTTCTGCCCCGACTCGAAGCCTGTCAACGAGCTCCTGCACGACATGCAGCTCAGCCACTCGCACCTCGTCATCGTGATCGACGAGTTCGGCGGCACCGCCGGGCTCGCCACCATCGAGGACATCCTCGAGGAGATCGTCGGCGAGATCGTCGACGAGTACGACCACGACGCGCCCGCCGTCTCCGAGCTGGGGGAGGGGCGCTACCGCGTCTCGGCGCGGCTCCCGCTGGACGAGTTCGGCGAGCTCTTCGACGCGAAGCTCGACGACGACGACGTCGAGACCGTCGGCGGGCTGATGGCCAAGCAGCTCAACCTGGTACCGATCCCCGGCTCGCGGACGCTCATCGGCGACATCGAGTTGATCGCCGACCGCGCCGTCGGCCGCAGGCACCAGATCGGCACCGTCCTCGCGCGGCGCCTCTCGCCCGAAGAGCTCGCCGCCGAACGCGGCGAGGAGCAGGAGACCGAAGATGACTGACACCACCTACCGCTCGGGCTTCGCCTGCTTCGTCGGGCGCCCGAACGCGGGCAAGTCGACGCTGACGAACGCGCTGGTCGGGCAGAAGATCGCGATCGCGTCGAGCAAGCCGCAGACGACGAGGCACGCGGTGCGCGGCATCGTGACCCGGGACGACGGCCAGCTCATCCTCATCGACACCCCCGGCCTGCACCGCCCGCGGACGCTTCTGGGGCAGCGCCTGAACGACCTGGTCTACGAGACCTGGTCGGAGGTCGACGTCGTGGGCGTCTGCCTGCCGTGCGACCAGAGGATCGGCCCGGGGGACAAGTACATTATCGGGGAGATCGCGAAGCTCCAGAACCGACCGACGCTGGTCGCGCTGGCCACCAAGACCGACCTGGTCAGCAAGGAGCGCCAGCTCTCCCACCTCGTCGATGTCGGCGAGGTCGCCGAGGAGCTGGGCATCCGGTGGGCCGAGGTCGTTCCGTGTTCGGCGGAGACCGGCGAGAACGTCGACGTCGTGGGCGACGTCCTGCTCGGCCTGCTGCCGCCTGGCCCCATGTACTACCCGGACGGCGAGATCACGGACGAGCCCGAGGAGACCCTCATCGCGGAGTTGATCCGCGAGGCCGCGCTGGAGGGCGTGCGCGACGAGCTGCCGCACTCCATCGCCGTGATGATCGACGAGATCCTGCCCCGCGAGGGGCGGCCGGAGGACAAGCCGCTGCTGGACGTGTTCGCGACGATCGTCGTCGAGCGCGACTCGCAGAAGGGCATCATCATCGGGCACAAGGGCGAACGGCTGCGGGGTATCGGCTCGGCTGCGCGCCCGCAGATCAACCGTCTGCTCGGCACGCGCGTGCACCTGAAGCTGCACGTCAAGGTGCTGAAGGAGTGGCAGCGCGACTCCAAGTACCTCAACCGGCTGGGGTTCTGAGACTTCCCGCTGGTTGAGCCGGGCCCACGCGCGAAGCGCCGGGCCCGTGTCGAAACCAACAAACCGCGCAGGCCGAGTGCGCGAAGGGCGCGTTCGCGTAACTATTTGGTCACGACCGCGCGCCGCGGGTTTGTTAGGTGTCTTACGGTTCCTAGGATCGGTGTCACGAGATCAGGTTCCGATGATGCGAGCCTGACCGATTCGAAAGGAACCCCACGTGAACAAGCGTGTCCTCCAACTCGGTGCGGCCGCCCTTGCCGGCGCCTTCGCGCTGTCCGCCTGTAGCGGCGGCACCCCCGGCAACGGCGGCGGTGGCGGCGGCGAGACCCCGGCCGAGCCGGGCTGCCTCAAGACCAGCATCAACATCCTCGCGCCGTCCTACGCCGACTCCTCGGAGGCGGACTGGAACGCGATCATCGCCGAGTTCAACAAGACCTATCCCGACGTCGAGGTGAAGCTCCAGATCGAGGGCTGGGACGGCTTCTCGGAGAAGGTCGCCGCGCGCATCCAGGCGGGCGACTACCCGGACATCCTGAACGACAACGCGTTCGCCGCGTCCGCCGAGGCCGGGATCCTCTACCCGATCGACCAGGTCGTCAGCGCCGAGACGCTCGCGGCCATCGAGCCGTCGCTGCTGAAGAACGGCGTCGGCGTCGACGGCACGCAGTGGGCCGCGCCCGACATCGCCAGCGCCCGCATGATGGCCTACAACACCGACCTGTTCGAGCAGGCCGGGATCGCCGCAGCGCCCAAGAGCTGGGCGGAACTTGAGGACGCGGCGAAGAAGCTCGTCGCCCTCGGCGGCGACGTCAAGGGCTACGGCATGCCGCTCGGCAAGGAGGAGGCTCAGCTCGAGTCGTCCCTGTGGCTGTGGGGCGCGGGCGGCACCTGGGTCGACGGCGAGAGCCTGAACGCCAACACCCCCGCGGCCGTCGAGGCCTTCGCCCAGATGCAGAAGATGCACAAGGACGGGCTGACCCAGCCGAAGCTCGAGGACAACCGCCAGGATGTCTCGAACCTGTTCCAGGCCGGCCAGCTGGGCATGATCGTCGGCCACGGCCAGATCGTCGCCGACGCCGAGGCGAAGGGCATCAACGTCGCCCTCGCCCCGGTCCCGGACAAGGACGGCGGCGCGGGCGTGACCACCGGCGTGACCGACTTCATCGTCGCGTTCGACAACAAGGACGAGGCCCGCAAGGAGGCCACCGGCGCGTTCCTCGACCTGCTGTACTCC
>DAONOU010000228.1:0-4197 GCA_035409265.1 Arachnia sp.
CTCGCCCTCGCGGTCGAGGACGGCGAGCGCGGCGCGGACGATGGCGCGGGCCTGCATGTCCGGGATCTCCGGGTACAGCATGGCGAGGCGGCAGCCGCGGGTGCCGAGCATCGGGTTCAGCTCGTGCAGGCGCTTGACCTGGGCCAGCGTGTCGCGGGCCTCGGCGAGCTCCGCGCCCTCGGCGCCCGTCAGCTCCAGCCGCTGGACGAGCAGCGACTGCTCCACCAGGTTCGGCAGGAACTCGTGCAGCGGCGGGTCGAGCAGGCGGACGGTGACCGGCAGGCCCTTCATGGCGGTGAAGATGCCCTCGAAGTCGACCTGCTGCATCGGCAGGATCTCGGCGAGCGCCTCGGCGCGCTGCTCCGGCGTCTCGGCGAGGATCATCTTGCGGACGGCCGGGAGGCGGTCCTGGGCCATGAACATGTGCTCGGTGCGGCAGAGGCCGATGCCCTCGGCGCCCAGCTCGCGGGCCTTCGACGCGTCCTCGAAGTTGTCGGCGTTGGCGCGGACACCCAGGCGGCGCACCTCGTCGGCCCACTGGACGACCCGGGTGAAGTCCTCGTTGATCTGCGGCGGGATGAGGTCGAGCGCCTCGCCGTACACGTTGCCGGTGGTGCCGTCGAGCGTGACCACGTCGCCCTCGGCGTAGGTCACGTCGCCGATGGTGAGGGTCTTGCCCGCGACGTCGATCCTGATGCCCTGCGCGCCCGCGACGCACGGCTTGCCCATGCCGCGCGCGACCACCGCCGCGTGCGAGGTCATGCCGCCGTGGGCGGTCAGGATGCCCTGGGCGACGATGACGCCGTGGATGTCGTCGGGCGTCGTCTCGTAGCGCACGAGGATGACGGGCTCGCCCTTGCCGCCGCGGTCGGCCGCGGTGTCGGCGTCGAAGACGACCTCGCCCACGGCGGCGCCCGGCGACGCGGGCAGGCCGACGGCGACGGGCTTCTTACCGTGGTTCGGGTCGATGGCGGGGTGCAGGAGCTGGTCGAGCTGCGCGGGCTCGATGCGCAGCAGCGCCTCCTCCTTGGTGAGGATGCCCTCGTCGACGAGGTCGGAGGCCACCTTCAGCGCGGCCGCGGCGGTGCGCTTGCCGTTGCGGGTCTGCAGCAGGTACAGCTTCCCGTCCTCGATGGTGAACTCCATGTCCTGCATGTCGCGGTAGTGCTGCTCCATGCGGTGCATCGTGTCGATGAGCTGGTCGTAGGCCTCGGGGAGGATGTCGCGCATCTCCTCCAGCGGGTTCGGCGTGCGGATGCCGGCGACGACGTCCTCGCCCTGCGCGTTGACGAGGAACTCGCCGTACAGCGCCTTCTCGCCCGTCGACGGGTTGCGGGTGAAGCACACGCCGGTGGCCGACGTGTCGCCGCGGTTGCCGAACACCATCTGCATGATGTTGACGGCCGTGCCGAGGCTGGAGGGGATGTTGTTGGCGCGGCGGTACACCTCGGCGCGCGGGTTGCCCCACGAGCGGAACACGGCGTTGACGGCGCGGTTCAGCTGCTCGCGCGGGTCCGAGGTCCACTCGCCGCCCAGGTGCTCGTTCGAGATCTCCTTGAAGGAGGCGACGAGGCCCTTCAGGTCGTCCGCGTCCAGGTCGGTGTCGTTCTCGACGCCGCGCTCGGCCTTGAGCGAGCTCAGCGCGTCCTCGTACAGGTGCTGCGGGACGCCCTCGACGACCTCGCCGTACATCTGGATGAAGCGGCGGTAGCAGTCCCACGCGAAGCGCTCGTTGCCGAACTCCTCGGCCAGCGCGACGACGGACTCGTCCGAGATGCCGAGGTTGAGGATGGTGTCCATCATGCCGGGCATCGAGAAGACGGCGCCGGAGCGGACGGAGACCAGCAGGGGCTTCTCGGACCCGCCGAGCGTGCGCCCGGTGCGCTCCTCGAGCCGGGCGAGGCCCTCGGCGATCTGGCCTGCCAGCTCGTCGGGCCACTGCCCTGCGTTGTTCATGGCCTCGACGCACGCCTCCGTGGTCACGGTGAACGCGTCGGGGACCGGCACCCCGACCTTGAACATTTCTGCCACGCCGGCACCCTTGCCACCCAGGAGGGGCTTCATGCTCGCGTCGCCCTCGTGGAGGTCGTAGATGTAACGAACGTCACTCATAGTGGGGGAATCTCCTTCGACTGCCCAGAATCGGGGACCTTATCTCTGTCCACCCGACAGCCTAGTGCCGCCGCCCTCCACATCCGATTCGGGGCCACCGATCACGCCCTGAGCGCGCGCTCGGCCGCGTCCGTCCCTTCGCGACCATCACGCAGCACCTCGCTCGACCAACGCCGTCAACGGCACCCCAAACACGACGACGGCGTCGCGCCGCCACTCGTCCACGATGGGCTCGCGAGCTTCGACATGCTGGACGAACTCCTGCTCGGTGAGCTCGTACACCTGACAAGGGTTTCCGGTCCAGGAGGCGACGTGTTCCCTGAGCCCATCCAGTTGCTCCTCCCACACCTCGTCGCCCCCAGCAGGGCGCACGACCAGGACGTCGATGTCGCTGTCGAGCCCCCCGTCGCCACGGGCGGCCGAACCGAAGACGGTCACCGTAGCCGGAGGCGAGGACCAAGCGGCGATCAGCTTGCCCATGCGGGCGAACAGCTCGCGCCGCAGGTTGACCAGGCCTTCGACAAGCGGCCAGGCGATGTGCTCCCGGTTCGCGACATAGAGCGTCGCCTTTCCCGCTTGCGTAGCGTTGACCAACCCGTGCTCGACGAGACGCGCCAGGACGAGCCGCACTCCCGACTCACTCCCAGCACCCGCCAGACGATGCGCCTCTCTCCCGGTCACCGGGCGCGACGTGCGGGCGAGCGCCTCCAGCACAGGGCCATCGAGCGACGGGACGAGCACGGTAAGCGGCCTTGCGACGTCCATGCAACTACCACCTCACTACCGATATCCACATAATACTAGGGATATCAGTAGATTACTACGACGCCTTTGGGGTCCGGTGCGCCCAACATCCGAGGCCACATCGCGACCTGAGCACGCCGACCGGACCGGGACGTCACGGGGTCCAGGCGCGCTCGGAGCGCGAAATGCCCGGCGGGCGGCGCAGGCTCGCGCCCGCCTTGCGGGCGCGGTCGTCGACGATGTCGATGATCCGCGACGCGGCCTCCTCCAGCGCGACCCCCGTCGTGTCGACGATCGGGCAGCCGAGCCTGCGGTGGACCTTCGCGATCTCGTCCAGCTCGTCGTAGATCTGCGCCAGGTTGGCGTAGCCGTCCTTCGTCCCGAAACCGCCCATGCCCTTGACCCGCTCGCCGCGGATCATGAGCAGGCGCTCGGCGTCGATGGTCAGGCCGATCAGGCGCCAGCGGTCGACCTCGAACAGCTGCGGGGGCGGCGCGATGCCCGGCACCAGCGGCACGTTGACCGCCTTGTACCCGAGGTAGCCGAGGTAGATCGACAGCGGCGTCTTGCCGGAGCGGGACGGGCCGATGAGGCAGATGTCGGCTTCGCGCAGCAGCGCGGGGAGGGAGCCGTCGTCGTTGCGGACGGCGAAGTCGATGGCGGCCATCCGGACGAAGTACTCGGCCTCGACGCCCGGCGGGCGCATGGGAACCTGGTCGGCCTCGACGCCGGAGATGGCGGCGAGCGCGTGCATGGCGTCGCTCATCAGGTCGGCGAAGGGGATGCCCAGGTCGCGGCAGAAGTTCGTCACCAGCTCCGCCAACTCCTCGTTGACGAGGGTGAACACCACGGCGGCGCGCGGCATGGCTGCGCGCACCTCCTCCAGCGCCCGCAGTAGCGTCGAGGTCTTGTTCATCTTCCTGTGCCGGACGATGCTGAACTCCCGGCTGTGGAACTGCGCCATGGCGGCGCGGGCGATGCGGGCGGCGGACTCGCCCGTGGAGTCGGCGATGACGTGGATCTCCAGCGGCTCTGCTGTCATGGCACGCAAGTCTAGAGGCCCAGCCGTGCCCACATCTGCGCAGGTTCGCTTGGCCGTGCAGGCACACAGCCGACCGCTTCGACCAGTTGGACCTATGGGGCGTCGTCAACTGCGGCGGCTACGGCGGCGAGAGCGCCTCCCCGACCGACACCGACATCGCGGTCTTCGACAAGGTGATCGCGATCAACGCCCGCGGCACACTTCTGGTCACGAAGTACGCGGCCCGCACCATGATCCGGCTCGGCGTCGGCGGCTCAATCGTCAACGTGTCCAGCCAGGCCTCCCTCATCGGCCTGCGC
>DAONOU010000229.1:0-4191 GCA_035409265.1 Arachnia sp.
TGCGCGACCGAGGAGGAACCCCGACGTGAACCCGCCCATCCGAGTGCTGCTCGTCGACGATCAGAGCCTCTTCCGAGCGGCCATCAGGGTGATGATCGCCGTTCATCCGGACATGGAGGTCGTCGGGGAGGCGGGAACCGGCGTGGAGGCCGTCGCCGCCGCCGACACGGTGCACCCCGACGTCGTCCTCATGGACATCCGAATGCCGGACATGGACGGCGTCGAGGCCACGCGCCGCCTCCTCGACCCGACCCGCCCGCGCGAGCACCCGCTCAAGGTGCTCGTGCTGACCACGTTCAACCTCGACGACCGCGCCGCCACCGCCATCCGGCACGGCGCCAGCGGCTTCCTGCTGAAGGACATCACGCCCGAGATGCTCGCCGACGCCATCCGCACCGTGCACGCGGGCAACGCCGTCCTCGCGCCCCAGGACCTGGCCGCGCTGCTCGACGGCACCTTCCGCGGCGATCCCGAGCCGCCGCCGGGATTCGACGGGCTGTCCGAGCGCGAGCGCGAGGTGTTCGGCCTCGTCGCGCGCGGTCTGTCCAACGCCGAGATCGGCTCCGGTCTCTACATGTCGGAGTCGACGGTGAAGTCCCACGTCGGCGCGATCCTCCGCAAGCTCGGCCTGCGCGACCGGGTTCAGGTTGTCGTCGCGGCCTACGAGCACGGCCTGGTCGGGCGCGATCAGGGGTGAGCGACGCGCAGGCCGCGCCGTCGTGGCGCGGGGTGAAGCAGGAGGCCACGGACGAGGCCGACGCCTCGGTCGGGCTCCGGGGCCCCTCCCGTGCGCTGCTCGCCGAGCTGATCCGGCCGTGGCGCGCGTGGCTGCTCTTCCTCGTCGGCGTGGTCGTGGTCGAGGCCGGCGCCCGCCTCGTCGTGCCCGTGCTCGTGCGCCGCGTCCTCGACGACGGGCTGACCGGCGACGCGGCCGTGCTCGTGCCGAGCCTCGCGATGATGGGCGTCGCGATCCTCGTGCAGATCGTGGCCCGCGTCGTCTTCCTGCGCCGCTCCGGCAGGATCGGCAACGCGATCCTGCTCGACCTCCGCCGTCGACTGTTCGCCAAGTTCCAGCGCCTCGACATCGGCTTCCACGACAACTACACCTCGGGCCGCGCGATCTCGCGCATGACGAGCGACGTGGAGGCCGTGCAGGAGCTGGTGCTGCAGGGCATCGACGTGGTCATCATCGCGGTCCTGACCATCGTCGGCTCCAGCATCATCATGCTCACCCTCGACTGGCGCCTCGCGCTCGTCGCGTTCCTCACCTACCCGCTGCTCTTCCTGGTGATGCGCTGGTTCGCCCGCGCCTCGACGCGGGAGTTCCGCGCCGTGCGGACGCGGTCGGCGCTCGTGATCGTCCAGTTCATCGAGACCATGACCGGCATCAAGGCCGTCCAGGCGTTCCGCCGCGAGCCGCGTTCCGCCGAGATCTACGAGCAGGTCGCCCTCGACTACCGCGACGCCAACGTCCGCGCCATGCGCGTGTTCGCGCGCGCCATGCCGGGCATCCAGTTCATCGGCAACCTCGGGATCGTGCTCGTGGTCCTCGCCGGCGGCTACCTCGCCATCGGCGGGGGAGTCAGTATCGGCACCATGGCCGCCTTCGTGCTGTACGTGCGCATGTTCTTCGACCCGATGCAGGACCTCAGCCAGTTCATCTCGACCCTCCAGTCGGCGCTGACGGGCCTGGAGAAGATCTCCTCGGTGATGGCGGAGGAGCCGAGCGTCGACGACCCGGCCTCGCCGACCCCCTTGGTCAACGCGCCCGGAAGGGTGGAGTTCGACGGCGTGAGCTTCGGCTACGTCGAGGGGAGGACCGTGCTGCCGGACCTCAGCCTCAACATCCCCGCGGGCCAGACCGTCGCGCTCGTCGGGACGACCGGCGCGGGCAAGACCACGATCGCGAAGCTCGTCGCCCGGTTCTACGACCCGCAGGTGGGCTCCGTGCTGCTCGACGGCGTCGACGCGCGCCGGCTCGACGACGAGACGCTGCGCCGGCACGTGACGCTGCTGACGCAGGAGAACTTCATCTTCGGCGGCTCGGTGGCCGACAACATCCGGTTCGGGCGGCCCGACGCCACGCGCGGGGAGGTCGAGGCCGCGGCCGCCGCCGTCGGCGCGCACGGATTCATCTCGGCCCTCCCGGACGGCTACGACACGGACACCGGGAAGCGCGGGTCGCGGCTGTCGGCCGGGCAGCGGCAGCTCATCGCGTTCTCCCGGGTCCTCCTCGCGGACCCCCGCGTGCTGATCCTCGACGAGGCCACCAGCTCGCTCGACATCCCCAGCGAGCGCCTCGTCCAGGCGGCGCTGTCGACGGTGCTCGCGGACCGCACGGCGATCATCATCGCCCACCGGCTCTCCACCGTGGAGATCGCCGACCGGGTGCTCGTGCTGCAGCGCGGGGAGGTCGTCGAGGACGGGCGCCCCGACGTCCTGATCCGCGGCGGCGGCCGGTACGCGGACCTGCACCGGGCCTGGGTCGAATCGCTCGCATGACCCCGCCCTCGGTTCGACTCTTCGGTCGAAACCGCCTATAGTTGGTCGAACCGGTATGAAGTTGCCAAGGTCGGAGCGTGCGCAGAACACGCCGAGGTGGGCAACGGAAAACCGGCCTAGGGTAGTAGCTCAACTGGCAGAGCAGCGGTCTCCAAAACCGCAGGTTGGGGGTTCGAGTCCCTCCTGCCCTGCGAGGTAGCCGATTTTCGGCCGCCTGCACCCGCGCCTACCGGCCTCGGCCGGAGGCATTTTGTTTGTCGAGGGAAGGAATCCAGCGTGAGCGACGAGTCGCGCGACGAGCTGGAGCAGCCGGCGGGCTCCGGCGACCCCGAGGTCACCCCGGAGGACGCCGTCGACGAGACGATCGCCGAGCTCGAGGAGGACTTCTCCCCGGAGGAGCTGGCCGCCGTCCCCGCGATCGCCCGCACCACCGCGAAGGCGCCGGTCCGCAAGAAGGACCACGCCACGCGCAAGCGCAGCGAGGCGGAGAAGGCCCACGAGGACCCCTACAAGGCGAAGAACCCCGCCGAGTTCGTCCGGCAGTCCGCCGGCGAGCTGAAGAAGGTCGTCTGGCCCACCTGGCCGGAGACGGTCAAGATGTACTCGGCGGTGCTGGTCTTCGTCCTGATCATGATCGCGATCGTGGGCCTGCTGGACCTCGCCTTCGGCTGGGGTCTACTCAAGATCTTTGGGAGCTGATAAGCCATGACCGACGCAGACAACAACGACTTCGAGATCGACCTCGGCGCCATCGAGGAGACCTCGTCGGACGAGATCGAGATCGACCTCGGCGACCTGGGCCTCGCCTCCGACGAGGAGGAGGCTCCCGTCGTGCTGGCGGACGAGCCCGAGGCCGACGCCGATGAGGACGAGCAGGAGCTCGACAAGGACGACGCCCTCGCGGCCGCGATCGAGGAGCTCCGCCAGGAGCTCGAGAGCAAGTACGGCGAGTGGTACGTCATCCACACGTACTCGGGCATGGAGAACCGCGTCAAGCAGAACGTCGACTCCCGCGCCCAGAGCCTCAACATGGAGGACTACATCTTCGAGACGGTCGTCCCCACGGAGGAGGTCGTCGAGGTTCGCAACAACGCGCGCAAGACGGTGACCCGCTGCGTGCTTCCGGGCTACGTCCTGATCCGGATGGAGCTGACCGACGACTCCTGGAGCGTCGTGCGTCAGACGCCGTCCGTAACCGGCTTCGTCGGCCAGGGGCAGCAGCCGGTGCCGCTGTCCGTCGACGAGGTGCTCCACATGCTTACCCCGTCCGTCGTCGCGAAGGTGAACGCCGCTCAGGCCGGCGCCGCCGCGACGCGGAAGAGGAAGGTCGAGGTCGTCGACTTTGAGGTCGGCGACTCCGTCATGGTGGTCGACGGTCCCTTCACCGGGGTGCACGCGACGATCACCGAGATCAACGCCAACACCTCCCGACTGCGGGCTCTCGTCGAGATCCTCGGCCGCGAGACCCCCGTCGACCTGGAATTCAAGCAGGTCGAGAAGGTCGTCTAGGATTGGCGATCGCCCGCAACCACGGGCTCATCCATCCACACAGGTAAAGGACCCACCCATGCCTCCCAAGAAGAAGGTCGCGGCCCTCGTCAAGGTCGCCCTCAACGCCGGCGCAGCTACCCCTGCGCCGCCGGTCGGTACCGCCCTCGGTCCGCACGGCGTCAACATCATGGAGTTCGT
>DAONOU010000230.1:0-4175 GCA_035409265.1 Arachnia sp.
CTGCGAATCGGTCGCCGCCGTGCACGACGCGGTGGCCGATGACCGCGATGCGCTCGTGCTCCAGTCCGGCCAGCAGCGTGCTGATCACGGCGCCGTGCTCACGCCCATCCGCACCGGCGTGGCCGAGCCGCTCCACGACGCCGCCCCGGATCGTCGTGCCCGTTTCCCCGTCGACCAGTCTCCACTTGACCGAGGATGAGCCCGCATTGAGGACGAAAACGACCGTCATCCGCGACCTCCCGAAGGCTCCACCACCGTAGTCGTCGGATTCTATGGTCTCCACCGCACCGACTTCCGGCCTGCAGCACAGCGCACCGCGAAACTCGGCATCAGACCCTCAACCGGCCTGGCCGGCGCACCCATGCTGGGCATCGCCTTCGGCCTCGGTTGGACGCCCTGTCTCGGCCCCACGCTCGCTGCGATCTCCGCACTCAGCCTCAGCGCCGCATCGGCACCACGGGGCGCACTGCTCGCCACCGTGTACTGTGTCGGCCTCGGCCTGCCGTTCCTGGCCCTCGCCACCGGGCTGGGATGGGCGACCACAGCGACCGCGTTCCTGCGCCGGCACATCCGCGCGATCAACATCGCCGGCGGCGTCGCAATGATCGGAATCGGCATCTTCATGAAAAGCGGGCTGTGGACAATGCTCGTCCACTCGCTCCAAGGACTCATCAGCGGGACGGTCTTGCCGATCTAGCTCATCACTAACTCGAGCCCTGTAGGCCGTCGCCGAACCAGAAGCTGGGTCAGGCGCCGTCGGACGGAAGAGGACGGCGTATCCAGGCCGAGTAAAATGCCGCTGGGTTGACGAGCTGGAATCGCCAGTGCGCCTTTTCCTCGCGGTCGAATCCTGGGGCACTCATCCCAACCGCTCCCCGCGGTTCCGCATGAACGAGATCGGGTCGACGACTCAATTTTCTGGCCGAGCAGATGGTGATTGATCGCCCGGGCGCGCGACTCTGCGACGACATCGGCGAGCAGCACAAGCAGCAAGGGCAAGGGCAAGGGCAAGAAAGAGCTAGGCCTTGAAGGCCTCAAGATCCGCTGCGATGGAAAGCCGTGAAGCGTATGGGATGAGCAAGAGGCGCCAACTACATGGTGATACCCCGACGTAAGGCGTCGAGGGCTCGGATCGCTTGGCGTGGTAGGACGCCGTTGCCGAGTGCGGTGAGCTGCTCGCTGCCAGTCAACTCGTGATCGGGGTCTGTGACCCAACCGTCAGGCAAACCCATGAGCCATTCCACGAATCGCGGCGCAGGGCGAGGCTGACCGCCGTCATTCAGGAGGGCCGGCGAGGGGGCAGTCCGTCCGGTGAAGTATTCCCACCGTCGGATGGCTCCGGCGTAGTGTCCCCACCGTCGAACAGCTGCTCGATCAGCGGCCACAGCCCGGCCGGCTCCTTGCCCTGCCAGGATCGGGGTCCGTTCTGCGCCAGGTCGATGATCTGATGCGAGAGGGCGATCGTGCCGCGTCGGGCTCGGACCTGTTCCAGGGTCTCCGCGCCACGGGCGACGTCCGAGGCGAGCGGGGTGCGGAAGAGTGCGCCGGGCGAGGATGAAGATCCGAAATCGGGTGTGGGGTGCGCCGACGTGGGAAGCGGGTAGGCCAAGCCAGCGAGCGTCGTACCGGAGGTCGGCCAGATCGCCGAGTACGGCTCCAAGTGCCCGTAGAGGTCGGGCTGGTGTGTCTCCCAGATTCCACGGGTCGGGTTCCATTGCGCGAAGGGCAGAGCGTTCGGCGGGGGTTGCGAACTCGAGGGCTGCGGAGAGGGGGTTGCTTTCATCGGGGTCGTCCTTTGGTTCGGGGCGTCGAGCGGTGGCCGAGAGCAGGCCACGGACGTTCTCGGCGACGACCCACTCGGGTTGCAGCACGTCGATCGCAGTCGCCATCTGCGCCCAGAGGCCAGAGCGGGTGCCGGGGGCGAGGCCGGCGCGCTTGCCGACCGTGGAGACGTCCTGGCAAGGGAAACCTCCGCACAGCACGTCGACCGGCTCGGTCTGTCGCCAGTCGATCTGGGTGATGTCGCCGAGGTTGGGGACGCCGGGCCAGTGATGCGCGAAGACGCGGGCCGGGGCAGAGTTGAGCTCGGAGAACCACACCGTGCGCCCGCCGAAGACGTGCTCGACGGCGAGGTCGAGGCCGTCGTAGCCGGAGAACAGCGATCCGATCCGCAGCGGGGCGGCCGGGGCGGTGGCTGTGTCGAGCATCGCGGTTCCATGACGGTCGGCGCGTCCCGGTCGAGACGTCGCCGGGCTGGTCACCTTCCAGGTGCGCGCGCCATCCACGCGTCCCGGCGCTCCGCCCGTGATCGCGACACCGATCGCTCAGCGCGTCGGCCCCGGATCGCGTCCGCGAGAGCGTCGTCCCGGTGCGGCCGGTCAGCCGGCCTTCGGTCGGTCCACGCCTCTTGCAGACGAGGTTCGGACCTGGCGCGAGCGCCGGGTCCGAAGCCGGTGATCTCGTTCGCACCTGACGGGCATGACGGTCTCGATGCGGGTGATGAGCGCGGGCGAGGGTTACAAGTACCTGCTCAAGACGGTCGCCTCGGGCGACGGGAACCGTGCCTTGTCGACCCCGCTGACGAGGTACTACCTCGAGGAAGGAACTCCCCCCGGTCGCTGGATGGGCAGCAGCGTGCCGGCCCTCGGCGGCGGGAGGATCGTGTCCGGCGATCCGGTCTCGGAGGCCCAACTCCAGCTGCTTGTCGGCATGGGCCGCGATCCGATCACGGGCGATCCGCTCGGCCGCGCCTACCAGGACTTCTCCACCGCTACCGCTCGTGTGGAGAAGCGGATCGCGTCGCTGGACCCGAGCCTGGGCGTGGTCGCGCGGGCCGAGGCCATCGCGCAGATCGAGGCTGAGGAAGCCGCGCGCGGGACGCGGCGTGCCGTCGCCGGGTTCGACTTCACGTTCTCGATCCCGAAGGCTGCATCGGTCGTGTGGGCGGTTGCGGACGCCGGCACGCAGGCGATCATCGCCGACGCTCACCATGCAGCGGTTGCGGAGGTGGTTGCGTTCATGGAGCGGGAGATTGCGGCTACGCGCGTCGGCGCAACCGGACGCGACGGGGCCGTTGCACAGGTCGGCGTCGGCGGGCTCATTGCAACCGCGTTCGATCACTACGACAGCAGGGCGGGCGATCCCCACTTGCACACCCATGTTGTGCTCTCCAACAAGGTGCAGACGTTGCTGGACGGCAAGTGGCGGTCGCTGGACGGCCGGCCCCTGCACGCGGCGGTCGTCGCCCTGTCGGAGCTGCACGAGGCGGTGTTCGCCGATCACCTCACGCGGACACTAGGCGTCGAGTGGGAGGCGCGGGCTCGTGGCCGGGACCGGAACCCGGCGTGGGCGATCACGACCGTCCCGGAGTCGCTGATCGCGTTGTTCTCCTCCCGGTCGCGGGACATCGACCAGGAGACCGACCGGCTCATCGAGCGATACATCGGCGAGCACGGCCGGCGCCCGTCACCGGCGACGATCGTGAAGCTGCGCGCTCAGGCGACGCTGACGACGAGACCCGACAAGCAGGTGCAATCCCTCGCCGCGCTGACGGCGCAATGGCGTGAGCGTGCGAGTGCGAGCTTGGGCGAGAACGCGACCGAGTGGGCGCGGCGGATCACCGCCGCCCCGTCGCCGCCGATGCTGCGCGCCGATGACGTCCCGCTCGACGTGATCCGCGAACTCGGCCAGACGGTGATCGAGGTCGTCGGCGAGAAGCGGGCGACGTGGCGACGCTGGAACCTCTACGCCGAGGCCGCGCGGCAGACGATGGGGTGGCGATTCGCCAGCACGATGGATCGGGAGGCGATCGTGGGCATGATCGCCGATGCCGCCGAGGCGGGGTCGCTGCGGCTCACGCCGCCTGAGCTGGCGAGCAGCCCGGCGATCTTCCGACGCTCGGACGGCACGAGCGCGTTCCGGCCGAGGCACGCCACGGTCTATTCCTCCGAGCAGCTGCTGGCCGCGGAGGATCGCCTGCTCGAACGGTCCCGGATGCTGACCGCTGCGACGCTCGACCTCGCCCAGCTCGAGCGCGTCACCCGCCGGCCCGACCGTCGCGGTCTCGTGCTCGGCGCCGACCAGGCCGCCGCATTGGCGACGGTCGCCGTCTCCGGCCGCGTCCTCGATGTGCTGGTCGGACCTGCCGGCGCGGGGAAGACGACGGCGATGAGCGC
>DAONOU010000231.1:0-4153 GCA_035409265.1 Arachnia sp.
GCACTTTCGCCATCCCAGGCCACTACAGTCCACCCACCGTCATGAAAGCACGAGGGTAGGCTGGCGCGATGGACGTCGTCGACCTGGACGAGCTGGCCGCCGATGCGGTCGGCGAGCCTGGTCGATCCCGGAGGTGGCAGCGGCGACTGCCGGGGCGTCGTCCGTTGGCCGCCGTCTCGGGGGCGCTCGTCCTCGCGCTGCTGACGGCCGGGGCGATCGTCGCCTCGCGCGACCCGCTCCGCGTCCAAGTGGAGGGCATGCGAGACGGCCCCCGGGTGGGGTGGAGCTCGCCGCAAGGGCTGAGCGAGTTCGTCGCCGTCGACGGCGACCGCGTCGTCACCTCCGACGACCTGACGATCCGCGCGCGCCGGGCGGACGACGGGGTGGAGTTGTGGTCGGTCGATCGGGGCGCGCTCGGCCTGACCAGCGTGTCCGAGCTGCGTGACCTGCCGGGCACGCCCTGGGTCCTCGTCGGCACCGTCACGAGCAACGCATGGGAGACCAGCCTCGTGCTCCTCGATCGCGGCACCGGCAGGATCGCCCACCGGATGGAACTCCCGGCGGCCACCGCCACCGTCGACGACCTCACGGGACCCATCCTCGACAACCTCATGGTGCCCACCCTCGTCGCCACCGGGCAGGGCGCGCTGTTCGCGCTGCTGCCGACGCAGGACGGCGGGCGGCTGGAGGTGGCCAAGCTCGCCTCGCCCAACATCGACGACGTGGTGTGGCGGGCCGAGCTGCCGATGAGCCCGGACGCCTTCCCGCTGGGGGACCCGCACGCGGAGGAAAGGGCCGGGCATCTGCTGCTCGGCCGCGGCGAACAGGGCTGGCCGGGCCGGTATGTCGCCGCGCTGACCCTCGCCGACGGCGCCCCCGTCGAGTGGCTGCCGGAGGGCGCGAGCTTCGACGTGTACGGCGACATCGCGGTCCTCGCCGGGATGGAGGACCTCGTCGCCCACGATCTTCGCACCGGCGACGAGCTGTGGCGACGCCCCGCCGCGATCCTCGCGGGCACCGACGACGGCCTGATCGCGGAGGTCGGCGACGGCCGGCTGACGCTGGTCTCGCCGCGGACAGGCGCTGAGCTGTGGTCGGTCCCCGTGGCCGACGAGTGGCTGTCCGTGACGCGCTGGGGCGATGCCGTCGTCGCCTACGCCGGGCAGCAGTCGACCTTCGGGATGGATGACGGCGCGGCCGTCTTCGACCTTCCCGGCACCCCGTGGGTGGCGGCGGGCACGAGCCGCGGGTGGCCCGAGCGGACGTCCGTCGCCCTCCTCGATCGCGCCACGGGCCGCGTGGAGCGCGAGCTGGAGCTGCCGGTCGCGGCCGAGACCCTTGAGGATCTCTCCCTGGACACGACGCTGTTCTCCGCCTCGGACGGCACGCTCCTGCTCGCGGTGCCGACGAGAACCGGGATGAGCGTCGTCAAGTTGAACTCACCGGACGTGGAGGACGCCGCGTGGCGGGCCGAGCTGCCCGTGACGGACGAGGTCCTTCCGTGGTGGGGGCCGCAGGCCGTGGCGCGCGGCGCCTACTTGTTGATCGGTGACAGCAGGGGCGGCCTCTCCGGACCGGGTCAGTTCATGTTCGCGCTGCGGATCTCCGACGGCGAGGTCGCCGAGTGGCTTCCCCGCGGCTCCAGGGCCATCGTGCACGGCGAGGTCGCGGTCGTCGAGTCCGGCGACACCCGGATCGCCTACGACCTCGCCACCGGCGAGGAGCTCTGGCGCCGCTCCGGCGGGTACCTCCTCGCCACGCACGACGGGGTGATCGCCGAGGTCTCCGACGGCCGGCTCTCGCTGCTGTCGCCGCGCACGGGAGCCGAGCTGTGGTCGGTCCCCTCGGAGGAAGAGTGGCTGTCGCTCACGAGATGGGGTGACGACATCGTCGTCTACCAGGGGTCTTTCGGCGTGGTGAGTACCGGGGACGGGAGTCCGCTGGGCGCGGTGGCCGCGCTGGACCTGGCGACGGGCCGTGAACGGTGGCGCAGGGACCTCGGAGCCACGGTCACCGAGCTGGCGCGCGGTGAGGGCCAGCTGGTGGCCTTGGTGTACAAGTCGGTGGCGCCGGACGAGATCGCCGGCGGGCTCGTGGGCCTCGATCCGGGGACCGGCCGCACGCGCTGGGATCAGGGCCTGGAGCCGAACCGCTGGAGCGTGCGGTTCGGCACCCGCATGATCCAGGCGACCGGCGAAGCCGACTACGCCGTCCTCCGCTAGCGACGACAAGCGGCCGAGCGCGTCGCGCCCGGCCGCCGTCCTCGAATTTCCCGGCCTATGCGGCGGCGATGGCCTCCAGCGCGGCCTGCCAGCGCGCGGCGAGCGCGTCGACGTCGGCGTCCTCGGGCAGGTGCTCGTGGGCGAGGTCGAGACGGGTGCTCGCGGCGTCGCCGCTGAGCTGAAGATCGACCACCGTGCGGGGCGCGTCCTCCTCCGCGTGCCACGAGAAGCGGATCTGCTCCTTGGGATGGAAGCTGCGGGTCACGCCGTACGTGCCGTCGATCGCGGCCCAGTGCTCGCCCTTCTGGCCCAGCTGGCCACCCTCGCCGAGCAGCGCCTCGGCGCCGTGGGGTTTCATGAGGGCGTCCCATACCTCGTCGAGCGGTCGCTCCACGACGAGGCTGACGGTCACGCTTGAGGTTTCGGTTTCCTCCACCACTGACATTGGTACACCTCCAGGTATCCAACGGGCGACTACCACGGCGCCCTGGGCACCAAGCTTAGTGGGGTGTCTCGGGCCCCGGCAGGGGCCCGGGGAAATTCCGCGACTCGATCGACGCCGCCGGCGTGCTGTAGCGATCGTCGCCCACTGCACCACTCTTGCTTCGTACGGATCGCCTCCGTACGATGGGTTCCATGAGCATCACGACCGAGCCTGCGCGGGATGCGCGCCTCGATCTTCGGCTGCCGCGCGAGACGCGGGAGTTGATCGTCGAGGCGGCTGCACTGTCGGGGGCGAGCCTGACCGACTACGTTCTGAATGTCGTCGTGCCCACTGCGCGCCGCGACGTGATCGAGTCGAGGACGATCTCGCTGTCCAAGAAGGCGTGGGACGACTTCATCGACATCCTCGACCGCGAGGACTCCCCGGGGCTGGCCGCGCTGCGCGAACATACGCCTGAATGGGGAGCATCGCGAGTGGCGACGGCGAACCGTGCGCCACTCGGCAATGGGTGATATGACGCGAAGTGCCCTGCGGGTGAGGCCGGGAAAGCCGTGGTCCCGCAGGTGAGGCCGGAAAAGCCGCGGCCGATCAGGCCCGAGGACCTCGTGGCCGACTTCGACTGCGGGAATCACGTGCTGAACTCCTGGCTGGCCTCGCGTGCCCTGCGTAACGAGCGGAGTGGAGACTCGCGCACGTACGTCAGCATCGACCTGGAGTCTGATCGGATCGCCGGGTACTACAGCCTCTCTGCGTGGTCTATGTCGCATGGCGACACAGGGACGGGCTGGCTGACCCGCAACGCACCGGACCCGGTGTCGGTGATCCTGCTCGGCAGGCTGGCGGTGTCGGTCGACGCCCGCGGGCTCGGGCTGGGCCGTGACCTCGTCGCTGACGCCCTCGCGAACGCGCAGACCGGCGCGAGTGTCCTCGGTGCGCGAGCGCTGGTCGCGGAGGCGATCGATGCCGACGCTGAGCGCTTCTACGCCCGCTTGGGGCTCTGGCAGTCGAAGGTCCGCCCGGACCTGTTCGCCGTTAAGCTCGGCCGCTAGGGCAGGTCAACGCGGCTGCAGCCGTCAAGCTCGGATCGGCCGGTGCCGAGGCCGGAATGCACTCAGCAGCAGGTCATTCCGCCGTCGATCGGGAGGTGGGCGCCGGTGATCATCGAGGCCACGTCGCTCAACAGGAAGAGGACCGGACCGGCGATCTCGGCCTCCGTGGCCCAGCGGCCGAGCGGCATGCGCGCCAGCGCTGGCCCGCCGATCTCGGGCCGACCCCAGTAAAACGCCGACATCTCCGTCAACACGGCGGTGGGGTGCACGCTGTTGACGCGGATGCCGTGTTCGCCCAGCTCGAGCGCGCTGACGCGAGTGATGTTGACGACGGCGGCCTTCGAGGAGCCGTAGGAGACGTGGTTGCGCAGGCCGATGAGGGAGGCCTGGCTGGACACGTTGACGGCGGTGTTGTGGCCGTTGATGTTGAGGTTGAC
>DAONOU010000232.1:0-4142 GCA_035409265.1 Arachnia sp.
CGATCACCTCGTCGAGGATCCCGACGACGCCGTCGGTGGGGTACATCTGCGCGGAGAGGAGCTGCAGCAGGGTCGTCTTGCCCGCGCCGTTGGGCCCGATCACGACCCAGCGCTCACCCTCGTCGATCCGCAGCGAGACGTCGTCCAGCAGAATGGCGCTCCCGCGCCTGATCGTCACGCCCGCAAGTTCCGCCACCGCTGCCATGACACCAAACCTACCGGGTCGTCAGGCCCCCGTGGAGTGCAGGCCGCCGTCGACGTGGATCATCTCGCCGGTGGTGGCGGGGAACCAGTCGCTGAGCAGCGCGACGATCGCCTTGGCCGACGGCACGGCGTCGCTCGCGTCCCAGGACAGCGGCGCGCGCTCCGCCCAGATGTCGTTGAACGCCGAGGCGCCCGGGATCGCCTTCTTGGCGACGGTGTCGACCGGGCCCGCGGCCACCAGGTTGCAGCGGATGCCGTCGGGGCCGAGGTAGCGGGCGAGGTAGCGCGAGGTCGACTCCAGCGCGGCCTTCGCGACGCCCATCCAGTCGTAGGTGGGCCAGGAGACGCGCGCGTCGAACGTGAGGCCGACGACGCTGGCGCCGCGGTTCAGGATGGGCTTGGCCGCCATGGTCAGCGACTGCAGCGAGTAGGCCGAGATGTGCAACGCGTTGCCGACCGAATCCCAGTCCGTGGTGAGGAAGGCACCGCCCAGCGCCTTCTCCGGGTCGGCGTAGGCGATGGAGTGCACGATGCCGTCGAGGCCGCCGTCGAAGTGCTCGGAGAGCAGGCCGGGCAGCGCGGCGAGGTGCTCGGGGTTGGTGACGTCGACCTCGACGATCGGCGGAGCCGGGTCGAGCTTGGAGATCGCGCGCGTGGCCGGGGCGACGGCGCGGCCCGCGGCGGAGACGACGACGTTGGCGCCCTCGCGCTGCGCGATCTCGACCGCGGCGTACGCGATCGACGTGCGCATCGTCACGCCCGTGACGAGGATGTTCTTGCCCTCGAGGATTCCCATGTCAGTCCTTCGTTCTGTCTTGTCAGTGGCCCATGCCGAGGCCGCCGTCGACGGGCAGCACGGCGCCGGAGACGTAGCCGGCCTGGTCGCCGGCGAGGAACAGCGCGGCGGCGGCGACGTCGTCGACCACGCCCAGGCGGCCCGCGGGGATGCGCTTCTTGTAGTCGGCGATGACGTCGTCGGGAAGGACGGCGGTCATGTCGGTCTCGATGAACCCGGGCGCGATCACGTTGGCGGTGACGCCTCGCACGCCGAGCTCGCGCGTGATGCTGCGGGCCATGCCGACCAGCGCGGCCTTCGACGACGAGTAGTTCACCTGGCCGGGCGAGCCGAGCAGCGCGACGACCGAGGAGACGAGGATGATGCGCCCGAACCGGCCTCGCATCATGGGGCGGCTGGCGCGCCGCACGACGCGGAACGTGCCGGTGAGGTTGGTGTCGATGACGGTGTCCCAGTCCTCGTCGGACATGCGCATGAGCAGCGTGTCCTTCGTGACGCCCGCGTTGGCGACGAGGATCTCGACGGGGCCGAGCTCGGCCTCGACGGCGGTGAAGGCCGCCTCCACCTGCTCCTGGTCCGTGATGTCGCACTGCAGCCCGAGCACGCCGTCGGGAACGCCGCCGGAGCGGTAGGTCGCCGCGACGCGGTATCCGGCGTCGCGGAAGCGCTCTGCGAGGGTCCGGCCGATGCCCTTTGAGCCGCCGGTGACGAGTACTACGCGTGAAGATTCAGCCACGGGAGCAACCTATCGCAGGAGGCCCCCGTCGGCCCGGATATGCCCATCTCGCGGAGGACTAAGCTGGGCTCCATGGCCAAGACCACCGACGCGACGCTGATCACGAACGCGAACAAGGGGCTGAGCCTGGATGTCGCCGAGCGGCAGCGCAGATACCTGATCACCATGGGCGTCCGCACCGGCTGTTTCCTGGCCTTCCTCGTCGTCCCCGGATGGTGGAAGGTGGCCGCCCTCGTGGCCGCCGCCCTGCTCCCCGCGATCGCGGTCCTGCTCGCCAACAACACCGACCACCACGCCCCCGCCACCGTCGGCTCCGACGACGGCCAGGCCCGCCTGGCCATCACCGGCGGCGAGGTCGTCGCCGGCTCGGTGGAGGAGACCGACGCGGCAGACGGGGAGAGCCGGTGAGCCGTCAGGCGCTGCGCTGGGTCGCGATGGGGCTGCTCGTCGTCGTCCTGGTGGTCACTTTCGTCAACCTGGGCCGCTGGCAGCTCGACAGGCTCGAGCAGCGCCGCGACCGCAACTCCGCCGTCGTCGCGCACGAGCACGAGCCCGTGCGCCCCTACGCCGAGGTGATGACCGGGGTCGTCGAGGACGACGACCAGTGGTATCGCGTCACCGCCACCGGCACCTACGAGCCCGAGCAGTTCCAGGTGCGGTACCGCAGCCTCGACGGGGCGTACGGCTCGGAGATCGTCGGGGTGCTGCGGACCGACGACGGGAACCTGCTCCTCGTCAACCGCGGTTTCCTGCCCCGCGAGGCCGGCTATCCCGACGGCGAGATGCCGCCGGTGATGACCGGCGAGGTCGCCGTCACCGGCTACGTCCGCCGCAACGACCGCGGTGACGAGAACGCGATGACGCCGCACGAGAACCAGGTCCGACTGATCAACTCCGACGTCCTGGGCGCCGCGCTGGGCGCGACCCTGGTCAACGGCTACGTCTCGCTGATCGAGTCGACGCCCGCGGACCCGAGCGGGCTGACCCCGATCGGCGTCCCCACCCTCAACGAGGGCTCGCACTTCAGCTACGCGCTCCAATGGTTCTCGTTCTCCGTCATCGCGGTGGCCGGCCTGGGCGTCCTGATCCGCGCCGACATCCGCGACCGGAGGAAGGCCAGGGCGAAGGCCGCAGGAACCCCGAGGCCGGCCGACTCCGCCGAGGGGTCGTGAGCGCCGGCGCGCTCGGCTGGCTCGCGTGCCCTGTGTGCGCGGCTGCGCTGGCCAGGGAGGGCTCCGCGCTGCGCTGCGCCGCGGGGCACAGCTTCGACGTCGCGCGCCAGGGGTACGTGAACCTGCTGCGGCGGGCGGCCCCCGAGAACGCCGACACCCCGGAGATGCTGGCGGCGCGGGACCGGTTCCTCGGCGCGGGCCACTACGCGCCGATCGCCGCGGCCGTCGCCGACCTCGCCCGCGGGGCCGGGCGGATCGTCGAGGTCGGCGCGGGCACGGGCTACTACCTGGCGGCGGCCCTGGACGCCGCTCCCGACGCCGGGGGCCTCGCCACCGACGTGTCCCCCGCGGCCGCGCGCCGCGCCGCGCGCTGCCACCCCCGGGCGGCCGCCGTCGTCGCCGACACCTGGCGGCGGCTCCCGCTCCCCGACGGCGCGGTCGACCTCGTGCTCTGTGTGTTCGCCCCGCGCAATCCCGCCGAGTTCGCGCGGGTGCTGAGACCCGGCGGCCGGGCGGTCGTCGTCGTCCCCGGCCCGGGGCACCTGCGGGAGCTCCGCGAGGGCTACGGCCTCCTGGACGTCGGCGAGGACAAGGCCGAGCGGGTGCGCGAGTCGTTCGAGGGCTGGGGGTTCACGCAGGAGCGCCTGTCCTACAGGCTCGAACTGAGCACCGCGGGCGTCGCCGACGCCATCGCCATGGGCCCGAACGCGTTCCACGGGCTCCCCGCGAGGACGGAGCCGTGCGGGGTCACCGTCGACGTCGCCGTGCTCACCCTGAAACCCGCGGTTGCCTAGCTCTCGTTTCTGTCCGAGCCGCCCAGTAGGCTCCCCGCATGAACATCGACGACGCTGATATGCAGCGGTTCCTCGCCGCGCACACCGCCATCGCGGAGTGGGTGGGCCAGCAGCCGCAGACGAGGGGGCGCACCGTCGTCGACGCGCTCCGCGACCACCTCGGGGTGCCGCCCGAGACGCTGGGGGTCGTGACCAAGGAGATCGTGGCCCACCGCTTCGCCGACTACGACGTGGCGCTGGGCCTGATGGCGGGCGAGGACGGCCAGGTCGTCGGCATCGGCGGTGGGGACCAGCGCCACCACCAGACGCTGGGCGACATGGTCAGCACGCCCCAGTACGCGCCGTCGGTCGGCCAGGCCGACTGGGCCCAGGCCCCCGTCAACGCCACCGAGACCAGGCGCGTCCTCGCCCTCGGCCTGCGGCTGTTCCGCTTCGACGGC
>DAONOU010000233.1:0-4138 GCA_035409265.1 Arachnia sp.
TGATGAGCGGCTACCTCACCGGCGCCGCGAAGGCCGGCGACACCATCAAGCTCGGCCTCAACTACGAGCTGTCCGGCCCGGTCGCCACCTACGGCCAGGCCTCGGTCCTCGGCATCAACATGGCCATCGCGCAGATCAACGAGGCCGGCGGCATCGACGGCAAGCAGATCAAGCTCTTCGAGTACGACAACAAGTCCGACGCCGCCGAGGCCACCACGCTGGCCAACAAGCTGATGACCCAGGACGGCGTCATCGCGTGCATGGGCCCGGCCACCTCCGGCAACTTCAAGGCCACCATCCCGGTCGCCAACAAGAACCAGGTGCCGGTCGTCTCCGGCTCCGCCACCGCGGACGACGTCACGTGGGACGGCACGACGGTGCAGGAGTTCGCCTTCCGCATCTGCTTCAACGACTCGTTCCAGGGCACCGTGATGGCGAAGTTCGCCGCGCAGAACCTGAGCGCGAAGTCCGCCGTCATCCTCAAGGACAACGCCAGCGACTACTCCAAGGGCCTCGCCACCGCGTTCACCGCCGAGTTCACCGGCAACCAGGGCGGCAGCATCGTCGCCGAGGAGGCCTTCGTCGCAGGCGAGACCGACTTCAACACCATCCTGACCCGCATCAAGGGCCAGGCGTTCGACGTCATCTACCTGCCCGGTTACTACAACGAGGCCGGCCTGATCATCAAGCAGGCCCGCGAGCTCGGCATCACCGCGCCGGTCCTCGGCCCGGACGGCTTCGACTCCCCGACGCTGCTCGAGCTCGGCGGCGCCTCGGCCCTCAACGACGTCTACTTCACCAACCACTACTCGTCCATCGACGAGGACCCGAAGGTGCTGGAGTTCGTCGAGGCGTTCAAGAAGGCCAACGACGGCGCGGAGCCCAACGGCTTCCACGCGCTGGGCTACGACCTGGGCAACTTCGTCGCGGACGCCGTCAAGCGCGCGTCGGAGAAGACCGGCGTCGGCGTGCAGCAGGCGATGGCCGCCACCAAGGGCTTCGTCGGCGTCACCGGCACGTTCGACATCGACGAGCACCACAACCCGGTCAAGTCGATCGTCGTGATCGGCCTCAAGGACGGCGTGCAGGCCACCAGCGAGAAGATCGGCTGACCCACTCGCTGATCGACGGGCGGGCCGGGGATCGTCCCCGGCCCGCCCTCCCCAGGAAGGAGGTGGCCAGGTGACGGAGTTCCTGCAACAGCTGATCAACAGCTTGTCGTTGGGCAGCATCTACGCACTGATCGCGCTCGGCTACACGATGGTCTACGGCATCATCAAGCTCATCAACTTCGCCCACGGCGAGGTGTTCATGGTTGGCGCGTACGTCGGCTACTTCAGCATGTCGGTGCTCGGGCTCGGGTTCTTCGAGTCGCTCCTGCTCGCCATGCTGCTCTGCACGACGCTCGGCGTGGTGATCGAGCGCGTGGCCTACCGGCCGCTGCGCAACTCGACGCGCCTCGCGGCCCTGATCACCGCCATCGGCGTCTCGCTGCTGATCCAGTACACGATGATGTACGTCGTCGGCGCCGACCCGCGCGCCTTCCCGGCGCTGCCGGGCTTCATGACGGGCTCCATCAACGTCGGCGGCGTCGTCATCCGCAACCTCCAGATGGTCATCATCGGCGTCTCGGTGCTGCTGATGATCGTGCTCCAGTTCATCGTGAAGAAGACGAAGATGGGCAAGGCCATGCGCGCCGTCTCGCAGGACCCCGACGCGGCGCGGCTGATGGGCATCAGCGTCGACCGCACCATCTCCTTCACCTTCGCGATCGGTTCCGCGCTCGCCGGCGCGGCGGGCGTCCTCGTCGGCGCCTACTACAACTCGATCAACCCGCTGATGGGCGTCCTCTACGGCCTGAAGGCGTTCGTGGCGGCCGTGTTCGGCGGCATCGGTATCATCCCCGGTGCGCTGATCGGCGCGTTCGCCATCGGCGGGACGGAGACCCTGGTGTCCAGCGTCGGCTATTCGCTGTTCCGCGACGGCGTGGTGTTCGCGATCCTCATCATCATCCTTGTCGTCAAGCCCACGGGCCTCCTGGGCAAGAACACGCGGGAGAAGGTCTGATGACCATGTGGAAGAGCATCGGGCTGCGCGCGCTGCCCCTCATCGTCGCCTACCTGCTCGTGCTGATCCTGATCCAGGTCGGGGTCATCAACGACTACTACTTCGCGATCATCGTCACGATCTGCATCAACATCATCCTCGCGGCCAGCCTCAACCTCGTGGTCGGGTTCACCGGGCAGCTGTCGCTCGGCCACGCGGGGTTCATGGCCATCGGCGCCTACACCTGCGCCATCATCACGATGTCCGTGGACTCCGAGTGGGGATTCGTCCTCGGCGTGCTCGCCGGCGCGGTCCTGGCCGCGCTCGTCGGGGCGCTCGTCGGCCTCCCGACGCTGCGGCTGCGCGGCGACTACCTTGCGATCGCCACCCTCGGCATGTCCGAGATCATCCGCATCGTCCTGCTGAACCTCGAGGCCACCAACGGCGCGGCGGGCCTGTCGCCCGTTCCCCAGTGGGCCGACAACTGGAACTGGGTGTTCGGGCTCACCGCGCTGACGCTGGTGGTGCTGTGGAACTACGTGAAGAGCTCGCATGGACGGCGCGCCATCGCCGTCCGCGAGGACGAGATCGCCGCGGAGGCCATCGGCATCAACACCACCCGCACCAAGGTCCAGGTGTTCACCATCGGCGCCTTCTTCGCGGGCATCGCCGGAGCGCTCTACGCCAGCTACTTCTTCGTCATCAAGCCCGACCAGTTCGGCTTCCTGAGGTCCATCGACATCCTCGTCATCGTCGTCCTCGGCGGCCTCGGATCGATGTCGGGCACCGTCATCGCCGCCATCCTGCTCGCGCTGCTCTCGACGGCGCTGCAGGAGTTCTCCGACATCCGGATGATCCTCTACTCGCTGATGCTCGTGCTCATCATGATCTTCCGCCCCGGCGGCATCATGGGCTCGAAGGAGGTCACCGACACGGTGCTCGGGAAGATCTTCACCCGGAAGGGGGCGAAGCGATGAGCCTGCTCGACGTCTCGAAGCTGACCCGCAACTTCGGCGGCCTGACCGCCGTGTTCGAGGCCGACCTGCACCTCGACGAGGGGGAGCTGATCGGCCTGATCGGCCCCAACGGCGCGGGAAAGACCACGCTCTTCAACCTGCTGACCGGCGTCTACCCGCCGTCGTCCGGCGACATCAGCCTGACGATCGACGGCAAGAAGACGGCGCTCGGCGGCATGGCGCCCAACAAGATCTGCGCCGCGGGCATCGGGCGCACGTTCCAGAACATCCGGCTCTTCAAGGACCGCAGCGTCCTGGACAACGTCGCGACGGCGCTGCAGCAGAACCTTCCGTACCCGCTGGCCTCCGCGCTGTTCCACCTGCCGCCGTTCGGGGCCACCGAGCGGCGCATCCGCGAGGAGAGCCTCGAACTCCTCGGCGTGATGGGTCTAGCCGGAAAGGCCGACGAGCTGGCACGCAACCTGTCCTACGGCGAGCAGCGACACCTGGAGATCGCCCGGGCGCTCGCCACCAAGCCGCGGCTGCTCCTGCTCGACGAGCCCGCGGCAGGCATGAATCCGGCCGAGACCTCGGGCCTCACCGGGCTGATCGCGCAGCTGCGCCGCGACTTCGGGCTGACGATCCTGCTGATCGAGCACGACATGAGCCTCGTCATGAGGATCTGCGAGCGCATCTACGTGCTCGACCACGGCATCATGATCGCCGCCGGAACGCCGGACGAGGTCCGCAACAACCCCAAGGTTATCGAGGCCTATCTCGGCGAGGAGGCACCCCATGCTTGAGGTTCGCGACCTGCAGGTCCACTTCGGCGTCATCAACGCCATCAAGGGCATCTCCTTCGAGGTGCCGGCGGGCAAGATCGTCACGCTGATCGGCGCCAACGGCGCAGGCAAGACGACCACGCTGCGCACCCTTTCGGGGCTGAAGCGCCCCACGACGGGCACCATCACGCTCGACGGCGCCGACATCACGAGGCTGTCGGCCCAGGAACGGGTGCGGCGCGGCATGTCGCAGGTGCCCGAGGGGCGGCGGATCTTCCCGGAGATGACGGTGCTCGAGAACCTCGACCTGCACGCGTTCCTGCGCAAGGACGCCGTCGCCGCGGACTACGACGA
>DAONOU010000234.1:0-4134 GCA_035409265.1 Arachnia sp.
TCCCGATTCATCCGACGTTCGGTCTCGCCACCGCCTGCGTCGTGCTCGTTCCCGCTCTCGGTCTCATGCTCTCCAGCCTTCGCGCGGTGCGGCGATCGCGCGGGCACGCCCGTGCGCTGGGGCTCGGCCAGGGAGCCCAAGTCTCGGCGTTGACGGCCGGCGCGGCTCTCGCAGCAGCGGTGTGGGTCGTCGCCTGCGCCCTGTTGCTCCTGGCCTCCGGCCTGCCCGCTGTCACCGCGTTGTTCCCTGGCGTGGGCCGTCGGCGCATCGGGACTCGCGGGAGCGCTGCGCTGGGTGTCCTCGTCCTCCCCGGACTTCACGGGCGGCATCGTCATGACGGATGCCGGCCCGGTTCCGGTGTCGGGGCTGTTGAGCGCCACGGCCGGTTTCGACGTCTCCTTCGCCATGGCTGGTGCCCTACTCGTCGGCGTGCCGCCCGTCCTCTGCGCGGCCCTGGCTTGCCTCGCGCTGGCATGGTCTTTCATCCGGGTCTCGCGGCCCACTCGCATCTGAGCGCGAGATCACCGCTCCTACCGGCGTTGGCGGTCCCCGGCACGCGTGTCCTCTGACCTTGACCAGTCCCTCGCCTCAGCCCGACCGTTGGTGAGAAGCCGACGGCTATCGTGGCTGCAAACGTTCGATCTGCGCTCCCGAAGCGGACGACGTGTACGCCACAGTCAACTATGTGACTCTGGCGTACACGATGATCTCGACCCCTGCAGAAAGTGGACGTTTGCAGCCGCGATAGCCCACCCGGTTCAGGACGCGGTCAGGGCGACGGCGGCCTCGGCGGTGTTGGCGAGGAACGTGAACGACTCCTGGAAGTACAGCTGGACGGACTCGGCGTCGTGCGACAGGTAGCCGATCGACAGGTCCTGGCCGAGGTGCAGCTCGTAGTCGCCGCCGCGCGTGGTCAGCACGACGGCGCCCTCGATGGCGGGCGCCCAGAGGATGTCGCCGTCGACGATGCGCGCCAGGTGCGCCATCAGCGGGAGGCCGTGGTTGGAGGTCTCGCTGACCAGCGTGTACAGCTCGGCGCCCAGGAGGACGGTGTAGGGGCCCTCGACGCCGGCGAGGCGCAGCTCGGACACGGCCTGCGAGACGGCCTCGGGAACGTCGTCGACGTCCGAGGGCACCGCGATCGGGAGGTTCGACGACGCGGGACGGACCCCGTCGATGGCCGCGGCGCCGTAGCCGTCGAGGATGGCGCGGTCCTCGGCGAACGCGATACGCTGCGCCGCGTCCTTCAGCGGATCCCAGTCGGCGTCCTTGCTTCCCCGCTCCACGCCGTCGATCTCGGCCCGAGACAGCGTGAACGGCACGCGCAGCTGGACCACGGGCCGCGAGCGGAAGACGTGGGACTCCACGCCGTGGTCCGGCGCCTCGACCTCGTGTAGCCGGCCGAGGCCGACGGCGGCGAAGTCGTTGCCGTGCGGGCCGGACACGTCGACGACGCGGCGCCCGGCGATGTTGCGCTGGAACGTGCGCTTGGCCTCCTCCTCGATGTCCGCCCACGCGGCGTCCGAGATGGGCGCAAGATTGCGATGCAGGTTGTTCATGAGGTGCTCCTTCCAAGGTCACCGATGCCGAGCGAGCCGTCCGGCGTGGCGGGGGATGGGTCGATGGCGGCGGGATCGCCGGTGAGGCTGGGGCTTGCGGGCTGGTCCTCGAGGAAGTCGACGGTGGGGCAGTAGAACAGCGTGCCGGTCACGGCCGTCGAGAAGTCGAGGATGCGGTCATAGTTGCCCGGAGGGAAGCCGAGGAACATGTTCTCGAGCATGAGCTCGGTGTCCTCGACGTGGCCCGCGTAGCCGATGAAGTAGGTGCCGAACTCGCCCTTCCCCAGCTCGCCGAAGGGCATGTTGGAGCGCAGGATCTCGCGCGCCCTGCCGTCGTCGGCGTCGGGGAGGTCGTTCAGCGCGACGTGCGCGTTCGCGGGCTTGACGTCGTCGTCCAGCTCGACGTCCTCCATCTTCGTGCGGCCGATCACCCGCTCCTGCTCGCCGACGCTCAGCGCATGCCACGCCGACATGTCGTGCAGGTACTTCTGGACGATGACGTAGCTGCCGCCCGCGAACCCCGGGTCCTCGTCGCCGACGAGCGCGGCGTCGGCGGCGTCCTCGTCCTCCGGGTTCTCCGTGCCGTCGACGAAGCCGAGCAGGTCGCGCTGTTCGAAGTAGCGGAAGCCGTGCGTCTCGTCAACGACGTCGGCGGCGCCGCGCAGCTTGTCGGCGAGGATGCGGCCCAGCTCGAAGCAGGGGCCGGGCGTCGCCGCGCGGATGTGGAACAGCAGGTCGCCCGGGGTCGACGGCGCGGAGTGGCGCCCTCCGTCGAGCGGGACGAACGGGTGCAGCCCGGCGGGCCGCGGCCCGGAGAACAGCCGGCCCCACGCGTCGGAGCCGACGCCCACGACGACCTCGAGCCGGTCGTCCGGCACCCGGAAGCCGACGGCGCGCCGCAGCGCGGGCACGTCGGCCAGCACGTCGCGGGCCGTGTCCTCGCCGCCCTGCCGCACGGTGAGCACGAGGAACAGCGCCGCCGCGGGCAGCGGGTGGAGGATGGCCTGGGAACGCGTCACGCCCTCCACCCTAGCCCTGCCCCGGGGTGCCTGCTGGCCAACCGTGTGGTCCCGAGGAGCGACGCGGAGGCGCCGGCGATGTCAGCAGTCGAGCAAGGCCGCCAGCGTCGACCGGAGTTGATGCAGGGCCATCGGCCCGACGTTCCCGACCCGGGCGGTCACGCGGGCGATCGCGACGGAGCGGATGTGCTGGCACTGTGCGGCCGACGGTGCTCGTAGCCCGTTGTGCTGGTCGGGTTCGAGGGTGATCTCCGTGCCGCTCTCGCGAAGGGTTGTGGTGAGCGGGACGACTTGGATCACGTTGGGCCGTCCGGCCAAGACCTGCTCGGCCGTCACGACGACGGCGGGCCGACGCAGCCCGGCCTCCGAGCCGGCGGGGGCTCCAAGGTCGAGCTCTACGACGTCACCCTGCGTCAGCATCGAGCCAGGCCGTCTCGTCGTCGCGCAACGGCGCGGCGAGGTCTCGTCCGATCAGTTCCTGCTGGAGTAGCCGCGTCGCGCGTTCAACCGTGTCCGACACCGTTCTGCCGCGCCGGGCGGCCAGGTCGTTGAGTGTGTCGCGGGTGTCTCGGCTGACCCGGATCGTGGTCGTCTCTGCCATATGCCAACCCTACGTTCTGTAGACAAATATGTCTACCGCTGGGCGGGCTGGGGTGCACCCGACGTAAGCAGCCGCACTGCCTTGCGGGCGGCCAGGGAGAACGTCACGGGCACGCTGCCGCGCTCCGGCTCGGGCCAGGCCCGGCCGCCGTCGACCTCCTCCATGCGCGGGCTGAACCGCCACGGCAGCACGGTGCCCTCGTCGAGCCGCTCGATGCGGAGGCCCGCCCCGATGACCGCGTTGACCACCTCCGACAAGGGGTGGGGCCACTAGGTGCGGGTGTGGGCGAGGGTGACGTCCGCCGTCCTCTCGTGCGCATCGCTCATGGCGATCAGGGTACTTGTCGGAAGGATCTCGGCGGCTGCGGGCATGGGACGGAGACGGGTCCGGAAGGAGCTGGCCGCTAGTGTGATGGCCATGTTCCACAAGGTATTGGTCGCCAACCGGGGCGAGATCGCCGTCCGCGCGTTTCGGGCCGCGTTCGAGCTCGGGCTCCGCACCGTCGCCGTCTTTCCCTACGAGGACCGCAACGCCGACCACCGCGTGAAGGCGCACGAGTCGTACCTGATCGGCGAGGAGGGCCACCCCGTCCGCGCCTACCTCGACATCGACGAGATCATCCGCGCCGCGAAGGAGTCCGGGGCCGACGCGGTCTACCCCGGCTACGGCTTCCTCTCCGAGAACCCCGACCTCGCCGCCGCGTGCGAGGCCAACGGCATCACCTTCATCGGGCCCTCCGCCGAGGTGCTGACCATGGCGGGCAACAAGGTCTCCGCCATCGAGCAGGCGCGCAAGGCCGGCGTCCCGACGCTGGCCTCCTGCCCGCCGTCGACCGACCCCGAGACGCTCATCGCCGCCGCGCGCGAGATCGGCTTCCCCGTCTTCATCAAGGCCGTGGCGGGCGGCGGCGGCCGAGGCATGCGCCGCGTCGACGACCCCGCGCAGTTCGCCGACG
>DAONOU010000235.1:0-4125 GCA_035409265.1 Arachnia sp.
GAGTACACCTCGGTGTCCAGCACCAGGATGTTCACGTCTCGGCCGCTGGCCAGCACGTGGTCGAGGCCGGAGCTGCCGATGTCGTAGGCCCAGCCGTCGCCGCCGACGATCCACACGGAGCGCCGGGTCAGGTGATCGGCGACGCTCCTCAGGTCGTCGATCGTCGGGCCGCTGAGCTCGCCCAGCCGCTCCTTCAACGACTCCACCCGCGCCATCTGCAGCGCCAGCTCGGAGCCCTGCTTCTGATCCGAGCCGAGGATCGCGTCGACCAACGGGTCGTCGGCGATCTCGCCCCGCAACTCCTCCAGCCGCGCGCGGGCCAGGTCCTCGTGCAGGTCGGCCGCCAGCCGCATGCCGAGACCGAACTCCGCGTTGTCCTCGAAGAGCGAGTTCGACCACGCGGGGCCGCGGCCCGCCGCGTTCTTCGCCCACGGCGTGGTCGGCAGGTTGCCGCCGTAGATCGACGAGCAGCCGGTCGCGTTCGCGACGGTGACGCGGTCGCCGAACAGCTGCGTGAGCAGCTTGAGGTACGGCGTCTCGCCGCAGCCGGAGCAGGCGCCGGAGAACTCGAACAGCGGCTCCAGCAGCTGGATGCCGCGCACCGTCGAGTAGTCGATCCACGTGCGGTCGTTCAGCGGGATCTCCTCGAAGAACTCCACCGCCTCCTTGTCGGCCTCGCGGTCGAGCTTCGGCACCAGGTTGATGGCCCGGCGCGACGGCTGGTCGATCGGCTTAACGGGACACGCCTCGACGCAGAGCCCGCACCCGGTGCAGTCCTCGACGTACACCTGAAGCGTGTAGGCGGTCGACGGCAGGCCCGCGGCATTCAACGGCGCGCTGAGGAAGCCGTCGGGCGCCTCGGTGATCGCGCCCTCGTGGTACGTCTTCGAGCGGAGCACGGCGTGCGGGCACACGAAGACGCAGTTGCCGCACTGGATGCAGGCCTCGGGGTCCCACTCGGCGACGATCTCGGAGATGTTGCGCTTCTCGTACTTCGTGGTGCCCGACGGGTAGGTGCCGTCGACCGGCAGCGCCGAGACGGGCAGGTCGTCGCCGCGGCCCTCCAGCATGGTGGCGGTGACCTCTCGGACGAACGACGGCGCGTCCGCCGGAACCGGCGGGATCAGGCCCAACCCGGACTCCGCCGACTCGGGCACCTCGATGTGGTGCAGCTCCGCCAACGCCTGGTCGACGGCCTCGTGGTTCTTCCTGACGACCTCCGCCGACTTGCGGGCGTAGGTCTTGGTGATGGCCTTCTTGATCTTCTCGATCGCGAGCTCCCGCGGCAGGACGCCGGAGATCGCGAAGAAGCAGGTCTGCAGGATGGTGTTCGTGCGCGAGCCGAGCCCGGCGGCGCGCGCCACCTTGCCCGCGTCGATGGCGTAGACGTCGATGCCCAGCTCGATGATCCGCTCCTGCATCGGCCGCGGCAGGTGCCGCCACGTGTCGGCGCCGTGCACGGAGTTGATCAGCAGCGTCGTCCCGGGGCGGGCGAACTCGAGCACGTCGACGCGCTCGAGGATCGACCAGTGGTGGCACCCGACGAATCCGGCCTTGTTGACCAGGTACGGGGCCCGGATCGGGTTCGGGCCGAAGCGCAGGTGCGAGACCGTGCGCGACCCGGACTTCTTCGAGTCGTAGACGAAGTAGCCCTGCGCGAACGTGTCGTCGGAGTCGCCCAGGATCTTGATGGTGTTCTTGTTGGCGCCGACGGTGCCGTCGGACCCCAGGCCGTAGAACACGGCCCGCAGCGTCTCCGGATCCTCCAGGTCGAGGGAGGGGTCGTAGTCGAGCGACAGGTGCGTCACATCGTCGTGGATACCAACGGTGAACCGGGGCTTGGGCGCGTCGGCGGCCAGCTCGTCGAAGACGGCCTTGGCCATCGCGGGCGTGAACTCCTTCGACGACAAGCCGTAACGCCCGCCGATCACCATCGGCAGCGACGCCCTGCGCCCCGCCCCGACGGCCTCGGCCAGCGCGCTCGTGACGTCGAGGAACAGCGGCTCGCCGCCCGCCCCGGGTTCCTTGGTGCGGTCGAGGACCGCGACGCGCCGCACCGTCTCCGGCAGCGCGGCGAGCAGCGCGTCGGCCGGGAACGGACGGTAGAGGCGCACCTGCAGCACGCCGACGCGCTCGCCGTCGGCGACCAACCCGTCGACGACGGGGGTGACGGCCTCGATGCCCGATCCCATGATGATCGCGACGCGCTCGGCCTCGGGGTGGCCGTGGTACTCGATCAGCTCGTAGCGACGACCGGTGAGGTCGGCGAAACGGGCCATGGTGTCCGCGACGACGGCGGGCGCCCACTGGTAGTAGGGGTTCGCCGTCTCCCGCGACTGGAAGTATGTGTCCGGGTTCTGCGCGGTGCCGCGGATGAACGGGTTGGCCGGGCTGAGCGCGCGGCCGCGATGCTCGAGGACAAGCTGGCGCGGGATGAAGGCGCGCAGCTCGTCGTCGGTCAGCGGTACAAGAGTGTTCAGCTCGTGCGAGGTGCGGAAGCCGTCGAAGAAGTGGACGAACGGCAGCCGGGCGCCCAGCGTGGCGCGGTGCGCGATGGCCGCCATGTCGTGGGCCTCCTGCACCGAGGCGGAGCTGAGCAGGCAGACGCCCGTCTGGCGGACGGCCATGACGTCCTGGTGGTCGCCGAAGATCGAGAGGCCCTGCGTGGCCAACGACCGCGCCGCCACGTGGAAGACCGTCGACGTCAGCTCGCCGGCGATCCGGTACATGTTCGGGATCATCAGCAGCAGGCCCTGCGACGCGGTGAACGTCGTCGACAGCGCGCCGCCCTGCAGCGCGCCGTGCATGGCGCCGGCCGCACCACCCTCGGACTGCATCTCGATGACGGTGGGCACCTGCCCCCACACGTTGGCGCGGCGGTGCGCGGCCCACTCATCGGCCAGCTCCGCCATCGTGGAGCTGGGGGTGATCGGGTAGATGGAGCACAGCTCGCTGACGCGGTAGGCGACGTCGGCCGCCGCCTCGTTGCCGTCGACGATGACCTTTCTCATCGGAGGCCCTCCTGGATCATCTCGATGGCGTGCACGGGGCACTGCTCGTAGCAGGTGGCGCATCCCGTGCACAGCTCGTAGTCGAAGCGGTACCTGTTGCCCTTGCCCAGCTTGATCACGGCGTCCTCGGGGCAGGCGCCGAAGCAGCCGTCGCACTCGAAGCAGTTGCCGCAGCTGAGGCAGCGCCGCGCCTCGAACTCCGCCTCGGCGTCGCTCAGGCCAGAGACGATCTCGCCGAAGTCCTCCATGCGCTTGTCGACGTGCGTCTCCTCGTGCTGGCGGCGGGCGTGGTCGCCGAAGTACCAGACGTTCATCTGGTCGAGGCCGACGATCGGGTTCTTTTCCCGCGGCACGTACTCCTCGACGTTCAGCCACGCGTCGATCCGGTGCGCGGCCTTCTTGCCGTGGCCGACGCCGATGGTAACGGTCCGGTCCGACGGCACGGCGTCGCCGCCCGCGAAGATGCCGGGGACCGCGGTCATCAGCGTGCTCGGGTCGACGTCGACGACGTCGTCGTGGAAGCTCATGCCGGGGATGGCGTGCAGGAAGTCCGTGTCGGCGCGCTGGCCGAGAGCCAGGATGACGGTGTCGGCGGCGAGCTTCTCGTAGCGCCCGGTGCCGACGGCCTTGCCGCTCTCGTCGAGCTCCATGATCTCGACGGTGAGGTCGGCCTCGTCCATCGAGGTGATGGTGCGCAGCCAGTTCATCTTCACGCCCTCGGCGACCGCGCCCTCCTTCTCCTCCTCGTGAGCGGGCATCTGCTGCTCGGTGCGGCGGTAGACGACGACGGACTCCTCCGCGCCCAGGCGGCGGGCGACGCGCGCGGCGTCCATGGCCGTGTTGCCGCCGCCGTAGACCGCCACCTTGCGGCCGATGACGGGGCGCTCGCCCGAGGCCACGTCGCGCAGGAAGCTCACGGCGTCGACGACGCGCGAGGCGTCGGTGCTGGGGATGTCGACGCGCTTGGAGATGTGCGCCCCGACGGCGACGAACACGGCGTCGAAGTTGCCCTCGGCCTGCTGGGCGAGGAGGTCCTTGATGGGGGTGTTCTGGCGGAAGACGACGCCCAGCTCGACCAGGCGCGCGATCTCGCCGTCGAGGATGTCGCGGGGGA
>DAONOU010000236.1:0-4113 GCA_035409265.1 Arachnia sp.
GGATCCTTGATGAACCCGCCCGTATAGACCTGCGGGAGGAGCCGCAGCAGCTTGGCGCGGGAGGCCTCGTGGATGAGCGTGATGTCCATGACGCCGTCGGAGGGGTCGGCGTCGGGCGCGATCTTCATGCCCCCGCCGAAGACGCCCATGTTGGCGACGGCGACCATCATCGCGCGCAGCTCGCGCGGCTGCCCGTCGACGACGAGGCGGTAGGTCAAGGGCTCGAAGTTGGCGAGCTCGCGCAGCGCGATGTAGCCGTAGCTGAGCGGGCCGAAGCGCAGCCGGATGTCGTTGGTCGCGCGGTTGACGCGCGCGTCGTAGCCGCTGGAGACGACCGCGCCCACGTAGTAGGAGCCGACGGCGTTGGTGAGCCTGGTGAGGTCGAGCCTGCGGGTGCGTCCGCGCACCAGCGCCTCGACGGCCGCGGGGATCGCCCGCGGGATGCCCGCGCCGCGCGCGAAGTCGTTGCCTGTGCCCGCGGGGATGACGGCGAGGGTGGCCTCGGTGCCCGCGCAGGCGTTCAGCCCCAGGTGGGCCATGCCGTCGCCGCCCATGACGGCCACGACGTCGCCCGGACGCGCCGCGAGCGCCGCGGCCCGCGTGAGGTCGCGGGCCTGCTCATAGGAGGTGGAGATCACGACGTGCAGTTCGGCGTCGGCGAGGCCCTCCTGCAGCCGCCGCACCACCTTGGGCAGCACGCGCCCGGCGCGGCCGCCGCCGGAGCGCTCGTTGCAGACGACGGTGACGAGCCGCCGCTTGGCGAGCTCGCCGCTCACTTGCCGTCTTCGAGGTCGATGGCGAACTCCGCGGCGGTCTCCTCCGAGATCCCGCGCTTCTTGTCCCAGGTGCGGCAGATGACCTCCGCGATCAGGAACATCAGCGTGATCGGCACGGCGAGGGCCAGCATCGAGAACGGGTCCGTCGTGGGCGTGGCGACCGCCGACAGCACGACGCTGCCGAAGATGACCATCTTGCGCGCCTTCTTCAACTGGTAGCCGCGCACGACGCCCGCCATGTTGAGCCCGACGACCACGACGGGCAGCAGGAAGCTGAGGCCGAAGACGAGGACGACCTTGATCTCCAGGCTGAGGAAGTTCGCGACGTCGAGGATATTGGTGATGCCCATGTTCTGCGGCGTGAAGCTCAGGAGCACCTCGATCCCCTTCGGCCACACGTAGTAGCCCAGCGCGCAGCCCGCGAAGAACAGCGGGAGCGAGACCGCGACGAAGGCGAGCGAGTACTTCTTCTCCTTGGCGAGCAAGCCCGGTGCGACGAAAGCCCACACCTGCCACAGCCAGATCGGCGCTGAGAAGAAGATGCCGGCCACGAGACACAGGATGACGGCGACGGTGAACGCCTGAGTGACGCCGTTGTTGGCGATGATCAGGTCCGAGTCGAGGCCCGTTGTGAGCGCCGAGCGGGCCCGCGCCCACGGTGCGAGCACGAAACGGACGATGTCGTTGTAGAAGAACGCGGAGACGATGGCGCCGACAACGATCGCCGAGGCGGCCACCGTCACGCGGTAGCGCAGCTCCCGCAGGTGGTCTATCAGCGACATCGTCCCGTCGGCGCCGCCCTGCGGGGGCCGCAGCCACGCGAACCGGCGCTTGTCCGGCTCAGTGGATGCGGAGGTCATGGGTCAGCTCGCGGGCTTGTCGCGGTCGATCTCCGGCTGCACGATCTCGGCGTCGACGACCTCGGGCTTGGAATCGGCCGACTTGACCTCTTCCTTGAACTCGCGGATCGAGCGGCCGACGCCCTTGCCGACGCCGGCGAGGCGCGAGCCGCCGAACAGCAGCAGCGCCACCACGAGGACGATCGCCAGTTCCCAACCACCAAGAGGCATGGTCATTTCCCTTCATTGCGCGGACGAGCCCGCGGGTCACATGTGAATACTAGTCGCGGCCGGGGAGGCTCAGCTGCGCCACGAGCGCGCGGGCCTCCTCGGCTCTGCCGAGCGTCACCTCGACCTCGTGCCGCACCGCGGCCACGCGGTGCGCGAGCCCGACGCCGTAGACGACGAGCGCCACCAGGCCGGCAACCGCCAGCCCGCCGAAGATCCACACCCAGAGCACGAGGCGAACCCTACCCTAGGGGTACGCCCGCAGCGCCTCGCGCGCCAGGGCCCGTGACGCGTCGCGTACCGCGTCGTCGCGGACCTCGACGACGTCGGCTCCCAGGCGGAGCACCAGCCGGGCGGCCCAGTCGAGCGACGCGACGGGGAACGTGACGCGCAGCCAGCGGCCCTCGTCTGCGACCTCCAGCGTCGGGTAGTACTCGGCGATCCATCGCGCGGCGGGGCGCACCACGAGCGTCAGCCGTCCGGTCGCGTCCTCGAACCATGCCGTGGGCGGGTCGTCGCGCTCGTTGAAGCGCTCCTCCAGCGGCTCGACGGCGACGATCCTGTCCAGCCGGTAGCTGCGCCAGCGGTCGCGGGTCAGGCTCCAGGCATCCAGGTAGGTGTAGCCGTCGACCAGCCGGAGCCGGGCGGGCTCGACCAGCGCCGTCGACGGCTCCGGCCGACTCGCCGTCGTGTACTCCAGCCGAACCACGCGGCGCTCGGCGATCGCGACGGTCAGCGCCTCCCGGTGCCCGGGATCGGTGGGCGCGACGGCGACCGACAGCGGGAGGTCGACATCCCCGACGGCCGCCCGCAGCTTGGCCAGCGCGCTGGCGGCGGCGTCCGAGGCGCCGCCGGCCTCGACGACCAAGCCCAGAGCGGCCATCAATCCCGCGGCCTCCGCGGGGCGCAGCTGGAGCGGCCGGGCCAGCACGTCGGCGTTGCGGAACTCGATCCTGCCGGACTCGCGCACGTCCTCGAGGTCGACGTCGAACAGGTCGTCGGGATAGCCCCCGGGAAGGCCGCAGAACTGGAGCACCTCCAGGTCGGCGACGACCTGACGCGGGGCGACGCCGAAGGCCGCGGCCACGTCGGCGACGCCGACGCCCGGGTTCGCGGACAGGTACGGGACGAGGCGCAGCAGGCGCGCGAGCTGGGTGTCGGACCTCATTGCGCCGCCTTCCTCAACCGTGCGATCGCTGCGCGGCGCAGCTTCGCCGGGCCGAGCAGGATCGCGTCGGGGCCGGCAGCCACGACGGCGTCGACGATGGCCCGCTCGTGCACGCCGCTGACCTCGTGCGCCGCGTACCCCTCCGGGGCGTCCGCCCGGTCGACGGGCCGGGTCGTCAGCTCGAGGACGGCGCCGTGGCGCAGCGCGACGACGGCGGACGCGCCGTCGACCGGCTCGAGGCGTGCGGCGCGCTCCGCCGCATCGTCGGGCACCTCGTAGGCGCCCGGCCTTCCGGCGGCCTCCGCGGGCGCGGTGAAGCGGGATAGCTTGAAGAACCGGTCGTCGGCCCGGTCGAGGTCGTAGCCGAAGAGGTACCAGCTGCCCCTGCGTTGGAGCAGCCGCCAGGGCTGGACGCGCCGGGTCCGGTCCCCGTACCCGAAGCTCAGCGGGACGCGGCGCAGGACGGCGTCGTAGACGATGTCGAAGTCGGGTTCGCGCACGGCGAGCTGCGGCCTCAGCGCGGGCACGAGGGACAGGTCGGGCGCCGCTCCCCCGGCCCGCAGCGCCTCGAACGCCTGCGCGGTGTGCCCGGCGGCGACGGAGTCCTGCCACACCTGGCTGGCGACGCCGAGAACCGCCAGCTCTTCGGGCGTGAACGCGATCTCCGGCAGCTCGAACTCCGCGCGGTTGACCCGGTAGCCCTCCTCGTCCTCGAACGCCGCGTCGTCCGAGCCGGTCTCGATCCGGACGCCGAGCGCGCGCAGCTCCTCCTTGTCGCGCTCGAACTGGCGCTCGAAGGCCACGTCGCCGCTGTCGCGATAGTCCTCGACGATCCCCCGCAGCTCGCGCTTGGTCAGGAACCGCCGGGTGCTGAGCAGCGCGATGAGCAGGTTGATCAACCGCTCCGATTTCCTCGCTGACATGGGTGAAGTCTATTGGTTTCGACACGGACGCTCGTTCCTCGCGGTCCGGCTCAACCAGCGGGACATTTCACGCTGGTTGAGCCGGACCCCCGCGCGAAGCGCCGGGTCCGTGTCGAAACCAATGGAGGTGACCGCGGCATGATGTACCGCATGCATGTCGATCGCTACGCGCCGAGCCA